>NZ_JAKKFE010000016.1:0-129062 GCF_022230935.1 Micromonospora hortensis | reverse complement strand
GCCGGGCCGGCGTCGGGCGCGGGCTGGTCGGCAGGGGCCGGGCCGTCGGTGGCGCCGGCCGGTCGGGGAGTACGCGCCGGACGGACCCCCGGGGCAGGCCGCGCCGGACGCTCACGGGCCGGTCTGGCCGGGGTGCCGCCACGCGGACCCTCCCCCACCCCACCGGCGCCGGCCGGGGTGGGCGTGGGCCCCCACTCGCCCGGGGCGGGAACGCCCGGCGGGCGGATCGGTCGACGCCCGCCGCCAGCCTCGGACTCGCCCGGCTCCTTCGCGCCCGGCCAGGGCTTCGCCACCCGGGAGGCCAGCACGAACTCCTTACGCAGCGGGTGACCCTCGAACTCCGGCGGCAGAAGCAGCGGCAGCAGCTCCCCGTGGCCGGCGAAGTCGATCCCGAACATTTCGTGCGTCTCCCGCTCGTGCCAGGCGGCACCGGGGTAGACGTCGACGACCGAGGCGACAGTGGGCTCGCCGCGCGGCAGCCGGGTACGCAGCAGCAGACCGTGCCGCAGTCGCGTCGACCAGAGGTGCGCCACCACGTCGAAGCCCTCAGCCAACTCGTCGACCGCGGAGAGCCAGTCGAAGAAGTCGCAGGCCAGCTCGGCGTCGTCACGGGCGGCGGAAACCGCTGTCAGCCAACTCGCGGGCGGCACATCGACTGTGGCCCGGGCGAACCTTTGCCCGCCGGAGACCGACGGGGTCGCCTCAACCGGCGCGAGCAGCGCGACCAGCCGAGCGCCGACCTCTTCGGGAGTCATGCCGCTGATCCTAGTGCCGGCCGGGCCCACGCCTGGCCGCCGCCGATGCCCAGCGATCTGCCGGCTTTGGGCGCGTCGCACCCCGCGGCGGGGAAAGATGAGGGCGTGCGCGCTGTGACAGTGAGACCCGGAGTCGCCAACTCGCTGAGCCTCGTCGAGGATCAGCCCGAGCCGGCTGCCGAGGAGGGCTCTGTCCTGGTCGAGGCGCTGGCGGTGGGGATCTGCGGCACCGACCACGAGATCATCGCCGGGGAGTACGGCGAGGCGCCGCCGGGCGCCGACCGCCTGGTCATCGGGCACGAGTCACTGGGCCGGGTGATCGAGGACTCCAGCGGCACCCTGCAACCCGGTGATCTGGTGGCTGGGATCGTCCGGTATCCCGACCCGGTGCCCTGTTCGAACTGCGCGGTCGGCGAGTGGGACATGTGCCGTAACGGTCAGTACACCGAACACGGCATCAAGGGCTTGGCCGGGTTCGCCCGGGACCGCTGGCGGGTCGAACCGCGGTTCGCTGTCGCGCTCGACCCGGCGCTGGCCCAGGTGGGCGTGCTGCTGGAGCCGACAAGTGTGGTGGCGAAGGCCTGGGACCACATCGAGCGGATCGGGCACCGGGCCGAGTGGCAGCCGCAGACCGTCCTGGTGACCGGGGCCGGGCCGATCGGTCTGCTGGCCGCGTTGCTCGGCACCCAGCGTGGGCTCACCGTGCACGTGCTGGACCGGAACACCGAGGGGCCGAAGCCGGAGCTGGTCGCCGGGCTCGGCGCCACGTACCACACGGTGCCGGTCAACGACCTGCCCTTCGAGCCGGACGTGGTGATCGAGTGCACCGGCGCTCCCACAGTGGTCCTCGACGTCATGTGCAAGGCGGCCCCCACCGGGATCGTCTGCCTGGCCGGAGTGTCCAGCGGTGGCCGGAAAATCGACTTCGACGCCGGGGCGCTCAACCGGGCGCTGGTGCTCGAGAACAACGTGGTGTTCGGCTCGGTGAACGCCAACCGGCGACACTGGACCATGGCCGCGCAGGCGCTCGCCCGCGCCGACCAGGTCTGGCTCGAGTCGCTGATCACCCGGCGGGTGCCGGTGAACCGGTACGCCGACGCGTACACCCCCGGGCCGGACGACATCAAGGTGGTGCTGGAGTTCGCGTCCTGAGCGACGCCGCGCCCGATCAGATGCCCGGCAGTCGACCGTTGCGGAACAGGTCGACGAAGAGCTGATGGTCCTGGCGGGCGCGCACCCCGTACGCGTGTGCGAAATCCACCAGGTGGGCGACGAATCCCGGCTCGTCGGCGTCCACCGCCGCGACGATCGCCTCCTCGGTGGAGTAGTCCACCAGGTCGTGACTGGATTCGTCGTCGGCGACCGAGTGCATCCGGGCCACCGCCCGGCCGAGGTCGACGAGAACCCCGGTCAGCTCCTCCGGCTCGTTCACGTCCGACCAGTCCAGGTCGGCGGCGTACGGGGAGACCTCGGCGACGAGCTGCCCGGTCCCGTTCAGCTCGGTGAAGCCCAACCACGGGTCGGCGTGCGCCTGCAACGCCCGCTGCGACTCGGCGGTCCGGTGCCCCTGGTGCTGGAAGTAGCCGCGGACCGTCTCGTCGGTGACGTAGCGCGCCACGGCCGGCACCTGCGCCTGCTTCATGTAGATGACGACGTCGTTCTCCAGCGCCTGGGTGTGCCCCTCCAGCAGCAGGTTGTACGACGGCAGCCCGGCCGAGCCGATGCCCACCCCCTTGCGCAGCACCACGTCCTTGATCCGCGCCGCCACCGGGCGCAGCTGCGTCGAGGCGCTCGGCAGGGTGCCCAGGTAGTCCTGGAAGGCGGCGCTGACCAGGTCCCGGGTGTCGTCGTCGATCTCGAAGACCCCGTCGCCGATGGAGAAGCGTCGCTCGTAGTTGTCGATGGTGGTCTGCGTGGCCAGCAGGTCGACGCGGGTGTTGAGCCGGGCCCGTTGGAGCACCCGGCGCAGCACGCCGTCGGCGTTGTCCAGGGTGATCGAACCGATCGCGTCGTCACCGCCGGCGGCGATGGCCCGCAGCTCGGTCAGGTACGACCGGGCGAACCCGGCCACCAACTCCCCGATCGCCGTGTCGGAGAGCGCCTTGCCGTAGCCGAGCAGCGCCACGCTGGCCGCGAGCCGGCGCAGGTCCCAGGTGAACGGCCCGACGTACGCCTCGTCGAAGTCGTTGACGTTGAACACCAGCTGCCCGCCGGCGTTCATGTAGGTGCCGAAGTTCTCCGCGTGCAGGTCCCCGTGGATCCACACCCGGCTGGTCCGCTCGTCGGAGAACCGGTCGTCGGCGAAATCGCCGCGCTGATCGGCGTAGAACAGCGCGGCGCTGCCCCGGTAGAAGGCGAACGGGGAGGCCGCCATCTTGCGGAACTTGCGGCGAAAGGCGGCCGGGTCGATCGCCATCGACGCGCCGAACTCCTCGGTGAGCACGTCGACGATGTGGGTGGACCGCTGGTCCGCTGAGCTGGTCATAGTCCGCAGGCTAGTGCGGCGGGTCCACAACGGGGTGGCGAAGCTACCCGATGATCGCAGCGGGCGGCCTGGTCACCGCCTACTCGTACGAAACCGGATCGCTGGGCACCGTGCCGTTCAGCGCGCAGTTCCGCTCCCTCGACGGCAAGCTGACCCGCCCCCAGACGTACGTGCAGGACGCCCAGGCGGACGCGTCGGTCGAGCTGGCCGGCCCGGTGACCGACGGCCCCGAGAACACCCGCCGGGTGCCGCTTCGGGTCCGGTACGGCGGCGACGCTCCGCAACTCGGCCACTCGCTCACCGCCACGCAGCTTCCCGCCGGGTCGATGATCCTCTTTACCGATCCCCACGACGGTCCGGTGTACGGCCCGCAGGCTTTCGTGCCGGGCGGGCTGCTGATGCAGGGTGAGGAGCGCGACGTGGCGCTGTTCATCAGCCGGCCGACCGACCCGGCGGACGAGTCGGTCACGATCACCGTGGAGCTGGCCACCCAGTACTGGATGGGAACGACCCCCGACGTCGACCCGAGCGACAACACGGTCACGTTCAACCTGGCCCTGCCGACCAGCTGACCAACCAGCGGCGGGCCGCTGCCCGGACCCGTTCCGGGTGGCGGCCCACCGCCCTCAGCTGGCGGTGGGTGGGCGTACCGGCGGGGCGGTGAGCGAGTCGACCGAGCGTGGCGCGGCGGCCTCGCGGGGCGGGGCGTCCAGCGGCGCGGCCAGCACGTCCCGTTGCGGCACACCGCCGATGCCGGACTGCTCGGCGGCGATCTTCTCTTGCAGGCGCAGGATGCCGTGCAGCAGCGCCTCCGGCCGGGGTGGGCAGCCGGGCACGTACACGTCGACCGGGATGAGCTGGTCGACGCCCTTGGTCACCGAGTACGAATCCCAGTAGGGGCCGCCGCAGTTGGAGCAGGCGCCGAACGAGATGACGTACTTCGGCTCGGGCATCTGGTCGTAGAGCCGCTTGATCGCCGGGGCCATCTTGTCGGTCACCGTGCCGGAGACCACCATCAGGTCGGCCTGGCGGGGGCCGTGGGCGAACGGGATCACGCCGAGTCGGATGAAGTCGTGCCGACCCATGCTGGTGGCGATGAACTCGATGGCACAGCAGGCCAGACCGAAGTTGAACACCCAGAGCGAGTAGCGACGGCCCCAATTCAGCACGAACCGGATCGGCTCGCCGAGCACTGCCGGTAGCTGCACGACCGCCCCCTCTCCTCACCGACAGTGAATCACAGACGGCGCCCGCGCGGCCCGGCGGTGATCGGCGGAGCGGTCCACCAAATGTCTCCGAGCCGACAAGGATCGGCAGCGATCGACGCGCAACCTACTGGCGCGCTCGCTTGTGTGACCGGTGCTGGCGAACACACCGCCGGCAGCCGCCACGGGGAGGACGAGTGCTTGTGACACGAGATGTGCGGGTGGGCGAACGCCCGCCGGACCCACCGGGAACCGCAACCTCCGCGTCGGCAGAGCTGGTCTTCGACGACTTCTACCACGCCCACTTCCGGGGGCTGGTGGTGCAGTTGACCGCGTACACGGGCGACCGTGGGCAGGCGCAGGAACTGGTTCAGGAGGCGTTCTGTCGGGCGTACGCCCGCTGGGACCAACTCGTCGGTTACCAGGACCCCCTGGCCTGGGTCCGTCGGGTGGCCTGGAACCTGGGTCACAACCGGTGGCGGCGGCTGCGGACCGCCCAGCAGTGGCTGCTGCGGCAACGGGAGACACACGTCGCGGAGCCGAACCCGGACCGGGTCGCCCTCGACACCGCGTTGGCGAAGTTGCCGCCGAAGCAGCGGCGGGCCGTCGTGCTGCACTACCTCGCCGACCTGACGGTCGCCGAGATCGCCGCCCAGGAACAGGTCGCCGAGGGGACGGTCAAGTCCTGGCTGCACCGGGGCCGGACCGCACTCGCCACCCACCTGCGCGACACCAATGAGGAGGTGCGGGATGTCTGAGCAGGAGATTCTTGACCTCGCCGATGAGTTCGCCCGTTACCGCCGTACCGCGCTGGCGGAGGTGGAGGCGCCGGGACCCGCAGCCGTTCGGCGGACGGTACGAGGCCGCGGCCGACGCCGGCTGGCTGCCAGCGCCACGACGGCGCTCGCCCTGGTCGGCGGGTCGGCCGTCGGATACGCGGCGTTGAGCGGCCCGGACCACCGGCCCGGTCCGGTCGACCCGACGCCGAGCATCTCGGCGTCAGCGACGCCGACGCCGATGCCGACGAGTCCGACGCCCAGCCCTGCCGGGACCAGTGCCAGCCCGACCACCCCCGCACCGGACGGCCGGTTCAGCCGGGCCCAACTGTTGGGGGTGCCGGTGACCCTGCCGGCCTGGCGGGCCGGGCGAGGCTGCCCGACGTCGCAGACGCGGCTCACGGCCGACGCCCGGGAGGGCACGAACTCGCTCCTGGCGCTCGACCACGGCGACATCGACGGGGACGGCGCGGTGGAGACGGTGGCTCTCGTGCAGTGCGTGCTCGGCACCCGCGGGCCGATGCAGGTGGTCGCCTTCGACCGCGACAAGGAAGGAAAGGCGACGACTGTCGGTCGGGTGGTCGCGACCACCATCGACAAGCCGGAGTGGCTGTTCGCGCTGGATGTCGTGGGTGACGGCACGGTTCGCGTCCAGGTCGGTGACATCGCTCCCGGGGGTGGCTGGAACGCCAAGTGGTCACAACGGCAGTGGCGGGGCTACCGCTGGAAGGGCGACACCTTCAGCCAGGTCTCCGGGCCGACGAGCTTCGGTCCGAACCCGAACCTGGCAGACGTCTCGGTCACCACTGGCGACCTCGTGCTGAGAACTGCCGACGACGGCTCCCGGACGGGTACGGCCACGGTGCGGATTCGTAACCGGGGCACGGGCCCGGTCGCCCACCTGGTGCTGCGGTTGGGCGTGCCCGCGGTGGTGCGCGCGGACGTCGACGGGTGGGGCCCGTGCGCGGGCGTCCACGAGGGCGTCGAACCGATCACCTGCCGGCTGGGTCAGCTGGCCGCCGGGGCGGAGATGCGGCTGGACCTGGACTTCCGGGTGCTCGAGGGGATCACGCTGAGCACTGACAAGGCGGACGTGGACGTCCAGCCGATGGACAGCGAACGTGACGTCCTGCCGGACGTCAACAGCACCGACAACCTGGTTCGGATGACGATGACCTACGGCTGACGGTTGCCGGCCGCGTCGTAGGCCACGGGGGCGTACGACGCGGCCGGCGCTCCGCTCACCACGCGGGCGCTGGCCCCGCGTCCGACCCCGCCTCGCCACTCAGTCCCCCACACGACAGTCGAACCACAGCGTGGGCTGCAACCTCCGGGCCCGTTTTGGGCTTCTAACGGGGTACGGCACGCCGAGCAGGAGCGCCGACAACGGGGAGCACGGGAACGACCCCGATGAGCGAGTGGTACGACCGCCTCGGGTACGGGCCCGACGGCGAACGGGGAGGGGCAGTGACAGTGATGACGGGAGCCCGTGCCAACGAGCCACCGGGGGCGATTGCCGCGATGGCCGGGGAGCGCACCACGACGGTGAGCTTCGACGACTTCTACCACGCGCACTTTCGCAACGTGACCAGTCAGTTGGGCGCCTACGTGGGCGACCTCTCACAGGCCCAGGACCTCGCGCAGGAGGCGTTCTGCCGGGCCCTGGCCGGGTGGGACCGGCTGGCCCGGTACGACGACCCGGCCGCCTGGGTCCGGCGGGTCGCCTGGAACCTCGCCCGGAGTCGTGGCCGAGGGCACCGTCAAGTCCTGGCTGCACCGCGGCCGGACAGCGCTGGCGGGACTGCTCGACCAGAGCACCGAGGGGACGGGCAGCGTCCGGGTGGTGCACTTCGACAACCAGGACCGGCACTGGCAGGACCTGACCTTCAAGAACACCTTCGTGGAGGTGCGGGCGGCTCCCTGATCCAGCCCATCGGGTCCGGCCGGCACCGACGGCCGGGCCCGATGCGGCGCGGTCAGCTCGGCGCCCAGCTGGGGCGTTGCAGCAGGCTGACGAATTCCACCAGCAACCGCTCGCGCAGCGCCGATGGCGCGGCGTCGAGCAGGGTGTTCACCAGCGCCATCCGTTCCGGCAGCGGTCCCGCGCCCGACCCCGCCTCGCCGCCCAGGCCCAGCCCGGCAGCCAGGCCGACGATCAGGTCCGGGGTCAGCGCCTCGGGGGTCAGCGCACCGACCAGGGCCGCCAGCTCGGCGGGCAGCCGCACCGGGCCGGCGGCCCTGGCCGCGGCCACCGCGTCGGTCAGGTCCGGCCCGAACTCGGCGACCCGGGGCGCGACCGCGGCGGTCACCGTGAGGTGCACGCTGGCGGGCAGACCGTCGTACGAGAGCTGGGGTTGGGTGTGCCAGCCCCGCGCGGTCAGCTCGTCGACCAGGACGAACAGGTCGGGGCCGCCCTCGGTGGCGGTGAAGCAGACGACCGTCGACTCCGGCTCGGCCATCAGCCGCAGCCCGTCGACGGCGCGGACCGCGTCGGCCAGGCCGGCGACAGCGTCCCGGGTGATGGCGGCCAGCCGCAGGTAGCCGTCGTCGCCGAGGTGCCGCACTGTGGCGTACGCGGCGGCGATCGGGCCGCCCGAGCGGGTGGACGCGATCACCGGGTTGATCATGGTGTAGCCGGGCCAGTCGGCGTACGCGAAGTACTGCGGGGCGCGCAGCGTGGCGTCGCGGTGCAGCAGCACGGACACCCCCTTCGGGGCGTACGCGTACTTGTGCAGGTCGACCGAGATGGAGGTGACCCCGGGCACCGCGAAGTCGAACGGCGGCACCGGCTCCCCGAGCCGACGCAGGTACGGCAGGGTCCAGCCGCCGAAGCAGGCGTCGACGTGGCAGCGCACCCCGGCCTCGGCCGCGGCGGCCGCGATCTGCGTGACCGGGTCCACCACCCCGTGCGCGTAGGACGGCGCGGAGCAGGCGACCAGCACCGTCTCCGGGCGGATCGCGGCGGCCATCGCGGCCGGGTCGGGACGCAGCGTCTCCGGGGAGACGGGCACGACGTCCAGTGCCACCCGCAGGTAGTGCGCCGCCTTGGCGAATGCCGCGTGCGCGCTCGACGGCACCACGATCCGGGGTGCGGTGATCTCCGGGTGGGCGTCCCGGGCGGTCTTGACGGCGAGGATCAGCGACTCGGTGCCGCCGCTGGTGACGCTGCCGACGACGTCCGGGGCGGTGGTACCGGGGCCGGCGCCCAGCACCCGGCCGGCGGCGCCGACCAGCGCGTTCTCCATGGCCAGCAGGGACGGGAACGCGGTCGGGTCCAACCCGTTGACGTGCGCGCTCTCGCGGTGGGCGGCGGCGGCCAGCTCGTCCAGCCCGGGCACCGCCGGGTCGTAGACGTACGCGAACAGCCGTCCCCCGTGGGTGGGCGCGTCACTGGACCGCAGCTCCCGCACCTCTTCCAGAACCCGTTCCGCCGGAACCCCGGTGGCGGAAAGCGCCCCAGCCTCAACCCTGTTCTCGTCGATCATGGAGTTACGGTGCCCTTCTCGTGACGGTCAACGCTTTCGTCCCCCACCACAACTCCATGATCGCCCAGGTCGCTGTGGGCGGTGAGGGTGTACTGGCGGAGCAGGAGGATCGGAGGGGCGATCAGCAGGGCCGGAATCAGCGTGAAGCCGAGGAGCACGCCCAACCTCGCCGTGTCCGACTGGGCCGCCGCCGAGCCGGTGTCGGAGGACACGTAACCGGAGAGCTGGAGCACCAGTCCGTAGATACCCGGGCCGAGCGCCAGGCCGAAGGTCTCCCCGGCGGTCCACAACCCGGTGAAGACGCCCGCCTGCCGTCGGCCGGTGCGCGCCGTCTCGTGCGCGATGCAGTCCGGCAACATGGCCAGCGCGAAGACCTGCTGCCCGGCGTACCCCACGCCGATCAACGCGACCAGAAGATAGACGGCCACCGCCGGCAACGCCGGGGCGGCGACCAGGGCGAACGCGCCGACGGCGAGGATCAGCGAGGCGACGACCAGCGCGGTGCGCTTGCCCAACCGGGCACCGACCCGGCTCCAGATCGGCATCACCAGCAGCGCCGGCCCGACGAAGCAGACGAAGAGCAGCGTCGGCCCGCTCTCCGCGTCACGCAGGATCTGCCCCGCGAAGTAGTTGACCCCGGCCAGGATCGTCGCCACCCCTGCGGACTGCACCACGAAACAGATCAGCAGTGCCCGGAACGGACGGTTGGCAGCGGCCACGGCGAGCTGGGCGCGCAGCGTCGGCTCGCTCTCCCCCACCGTGCCGGTCGGCGCGGACCGGGTGCCCAGGAACGCGCCGAGGGCGCCGAGGGCGATCAGCGCCGCCACGAACAGGCCCATCCAGCGGTGCCCGGCCACGCCGTCGCCACCGGCGCTCACCACCAGCGGCGCGACCGCGCCGGAGACCAGGATGGCCAGCGCCAGCACCGCGATCCGCCAGGTCATCAACCGGGTGCGCTCGGTGTAGTCGCCGGTCAGCTCCGCCGGCATCGCCACGTACGGCACCTGGAAGAAGGCGAACGCGGTGGCGGTGGCGAGGAACGCGAACGCCACGTACGCCACGGCGGCCGGCCCGTTACCGAAGGGCGCGGCGAAGATCGACGCGAACAGGACGGCGAGCGCGAGGCCGGCCACGAGCAGGTACGGCCGGCGAGCCCCCCACCGCGACCGGGTGCGGTCGGAGATCCGCCCGGCGACCGGGTTGACCAGCACGTCCCAGGCCTTGGGCAGCAACACCAGCAGGGCGGCCAGCCCGGCGGCCACGCCCAGGGTGTCGGTCAGGTACGGCAGCAGCAGCAGGCCGGGCACGGTGCCGAACGCTCCGGTCGCCAGGGAACCCAGCGCGTAGCCGGCGTGCACCGAGCGGGGCAGCGAGCCGGTGGCTGACGAGCCGGCGCCCGGCGGCGTTTTCATGGGCCCGAATGTTACTCACGTTAGGGCGGCGGTCACATCCCCTCATCAGGCGACCAGCCTGCCGCCGCGATGTCCACACCCTCGCCGCGCAGCGGCACACCCTCGGCCCGCAGTCGGGCCCGCGCCTCCCGTTCGTGCCCCGGCGGCAGGCGACCACTCGCGGTCACCACCCGGTGCCAGGGCACCGAGCCGCCGTGCCGGGCCATGATGGTGCCGACCAACCGGGCCGAGGCACGCCCCGAGCGCTCGGACAGCGCGTCGGCCACCCCGCCGTACGACATGACCCGGCCCTCCGGGATCCGCTCGACCAGGTCGAGAACCGCCTCGACGTACTCGTCTGGAGTCACAATCCGCCACCATATGGGAAGGCCGCCGGGCGGTGCGGCCGTGACCACGCAGAATGGGCGGGTGCGCGACGCAGTCACGACGGCCCGGCGGGTCGTCGTCAAGATCGGATCCTCCTCGTTGACCACCGCCACCGGCGGGTTGGCCGACGAGCGCGTCGACACGCTGGTCGACACCCTCGGTCGGCTCACCGCCGAAGGGCGCGAGGTGGTGCTGGTCTCCTCCGGCGCCATCGCCGCCGGGCTCGCCCCGCTCGGGCTGTCCCGACGCCCGCGCGACCTGGCCACCCAGCAGGCCGCCGCCAGCGTCGGGCAGGGGCTACTGATCGGCCGGTACGCGGCCAGCTTCGCCCGGCACGGCCGCACCGTCGGGCAGGTGCTGCTCACCGTCGACGACGTGACCCGGCGAGCGCACTACCGCAACGCGTACCGGACGCTGCGCAAGCTGCTCGACCTGCGGGCCGTGCCGATCGTCAACGAGAACGACACGGTGGCCACCCAGGAGATCCGGTTCGGCGACAACGATCGGCTGGCCGCCCTGGTGGCCGCGCTGGTGCACGCCGACCTGCTGGTGCTCCTCTCCGACGTGGACGCGCTCTGGACCGGTGACCCCACCAACCCGCGCTCGACCCGGATCGCCGAGGTGCGCGACGACGCGGACCTCGCCGGCATCACCATCGGCGGGGCCGGCCGGTCCGGCGTCGGCACCGGTGGCATGGTGACCAAGGTCGAGGCCGCCCGGATCGCCACCGGCTTCGGCATCCCGGTGGTGCTCACCGCCGCCGACCTGGCCACGCCGGCGCTGGCCGGCGAACCGGTCGGCACGCTGTTCCACCCGCAGCGGCGACGCCCGACGGCCCGGCTGTTCTGGCTGGCCCACGCCACCTCACCGCGCGGGCGGCTGCACCTCGACCCGGGCGCGGTCGCCGCCGTCGTCGGGCGGCGCAAGTCGCTGCTCCCGGCCGGCATCACCGCCGTGGACGGCACGTTCACGGCCGGCGACCCGGTGGACCTGGTGGACACCGCTGGCGCATCGGTCGCCCGGGGGCTGGTCAACTACGACGCGGTGGAGCTACCCGGACTGCTCGGCCGCTCCACGTCCGAACTCGCCGCGGCGCTCGGCCCGGCGTACGAACGAGAGGTCGTCCACCGTGACGACCTGGTGCTGCTCTAAGGAGTCAACAATGAGTGAGCGTCAGCGAGCGAATCATCGGCTCAGGGCTTCGGTGCCGCAGGCCGGCGCGGAGCGCAGCGGAGTGTCGGCATGAGCGAGCTTCGGCGAGCGAATCATCGGTTCAGTGCGCTGGTGCCTCAGGCCGGCGCGGAGCGCAGCGGAGTGTCGGCATGAGCGTGGTTGAGCAGGCGCGACGGGCGCGGGACGCCGCCGCGGAGTTGGCAGTGGCCACGCGTACGGTCAAGGACGCCGCGCTGGTGGCGATGGCCGACGCGCTGGTGGCGCGTACCCCCGAGATCCTGACCGCGAACGAGACGGACCTGGCGGCCGGCCGTGAGGCCGGGCTGAGCGCGGCAGTGCTGGACCGGCTCGCGCTCGACGCGGGTCGCGTGGCCGGCATCGCCGACGCGCTGCGTGAGATGGCCGCGTTGCCCGACCCGGTCGGCGAGGTGGTCCGCGGGTCCACACTGCCCAACGGCCTGGAGCTGCGCCAGATCCGGGTGCCGTTCGGGGTGGTCGGCATCATCTACGAGGCGCGGCCCAACGTGACGGTGGACGCCGCCGGGATCTGCCTCAAGTCCGGCAACGCGGCGCTGCTGCGCGGGTCGTCGTCGGCCGCGCACTCGAACGCCGCGCTGGTCGCGGTGCTGCGCGACGCGGTCGCCGGGGCCGGTCTGCCCGCCGACGCGGTGCAGTTGCTCGACGCCAGCTCCCGTGACTCGGTAAAGGAGCTGATGCGCGCCCGGGGGCTCGTCGACGTGCTCATTCCGCGCGGTGGCGCGTCGCTGATCCGCACCGTGGTCGAGGAGTCGACAGTGCCGGTGATCGAGACCGGGGTGGGCAACTGCCACGTCTACGTCGACGCCGCCGCCGACCTGGCGAAGGCCGTCGCGGTGACGCTGAACGCCAAGACGCAACGCCTGTCCACCTGCAACACCGCCGAGTCGCTGCTGGTGCACGCGGGCATCGCCGATGCGTTCCTGCCGCCGGTGCTGGCCGCGTTCGCCGAGGCGGGGGTGACGGTGCACGGCTCACCCGAGGTGGCCGCCTACTCTGCCGCCGTGGTCGAGGCGACCGAGGAGGACTACGCCACCGAGTACCTGTCCGCCGACATCTCGGTGGCGGTTGTCGACTCGCTGGACGCGGCGGTCGCGCACATCCGCCGCTTCGGCACCGGGCACACCGAGGCGATCGTCACCGACTCGGCCAGCGCGGCCCGCGACTTCGTCGCGAGGGTCGACGCGGCGGCGGTGATGGTGAACGCGTCGACCCGGTTCACCGACGGGGGCGAGTTCGGCTTCGGTGCGGAGATCGGCATCTCCACCCAGAAGCTGCACGCTCGCGGTCCGATGGGCCTGCCCGAGCTGACCAGCACCAAGTACGTAGTGACCGGCGACGGACACGTGCGCTAAAGCCCCGCTGCGCCCCCTACCCCTCGCGGCGATCTTGCACTTACTGCACCGACATAAGGTACATCCCGCGCAGATCGGCGACAGAAACTGCAAGATCGCCGCGAGGGGTCGGGGGCGCGGGGTTCCGGCGCGCGGGGGCGCGGGGTCAGCCTCGCGGGGTGGGGCGGGCCGCCCGGATCGCGGCCAGCGTGGCGTGCACGTCGAACTGGTGGCCGTCGTCGCTCTCCCAGCCGCCGTCGCTGCGCTGGGTCTCGGTCAGCCGGCGCAGCGCGCGCACCATGATCCAGTCCTGTGGGTCGACGCCGGCGCGGCGCAACGTGGCCGCCAGCCACGCCACGTCCCCGGGGGACATCTTCGGCATCCGCTCGGCGAGCACCACCTGAATCCGGGCGGACTCCTGGAACATCTCCTGCCGGTGCAGCACGGCCGCGCTCAGCCAGCCGGCGGCGAGGTACGACGGCCAGCTACCGTCCGGGCGCAGCCGCGCGGCGAGCGAGTGGGCCGCCGCCTGCACCACCCCGGCGTACGCCCCACCGACCCGATGGTCGAGCGGACCCGAGGCGCGGGCGTCCAGGCCAGCGACGGTGAGCCAGAAGCCGGCGTTGGCCGACACGAGGAACCCGGCCTCCGGGTCGCCGGGACGGGCCCACTCCGGTGCCGAGTCGGCCAGCGACGAGTCCTCTTCCCAACCGCCGTCGGCCTGCTGCCGGGAAGCCAGCCAGTCCAGGGCGCGACGGGCGGCGGGACGGCCGAGCCCGCCCAGGTCGTCCAGCTCGACGAGCCGGAAGCAGGTGGCGTCGATCGAGGCGACCTCGCCGCCCCAGGTGGCCGGCCAACCGCCGTCCGGTGACTGGCCGACCTCGGCCGTCTCCAGCAACTCGGCGGGCACGGCGGTGCCGTTGCGGAGCCAGGAGAGGCGGGCGCGTTCCACCGCATCCCCATGCGCCACGACGAACCCGATCGCGGCTTCCAAGTCGACCACGGCGGAGACGCTACCTGCGCAGACCCGATGCCGCCTCGGAGAATCGGCCAGCCCGGAATGGCTGCGTCGCTCCGGCCGGACGGCCGCTCGGCGTCATCTGCGTCGATTTGCCGGGACGGCCGCCTGGGCCACCCCGGCGCGGCGACGTGGCCGCGCCAGGGCAGTCCCGGCTCGATCGGTCAGTACGCGGGCAGCGACGGGTCGATCTGCTTGATCCAGGAGAGCACGCCACCCTGCACGTGCACGGCATCCTTGAATCCGGCCGCCTTGAGCGCGGCGAGCGCCTCAGCCGAGCGGACGCCGGACTTGCAGTGCAGCACGATCTGCCGGTCCTGTGGCAGCTTCGCGAGGGCCTCGCCGGAGATGATGTCGCCCTTGGGGATCAGGGTGGCGCCGGGGATCTGGACGATCTCGTACTCGGCCGGCTCGCGTACGTCGACGAGGAAGATGTCCTTGCCGGCGTCCTGCCACTCCTTGAGCTCCAGGGCGGTGATGGTCGAGTCGAGCGTCGCCTCCTGGGCCTCCTCGGAGACCGCGCCGCAGAAGTCCTCGTAGTCTTCGAGCAGGTCGGTGACCGTCGGGTTGTCGCCGCAGAGCGCGCAGTTCGGGTCCTTGCGGACCTTGATCTTGCGGTATTCCATCTCCAGGGCGTCGTAGACCATCAGGCGGCCGACCAGCGGCTCGCCGATGCCGGTGAGCAGCTTGATCGCCTCGTTCACCTGGATCGAACCGATCGACGCGCAGAGCACCCCGAGCACGCCACCCTCGGCGCAGGACGGGACCATGCCCGGCGGCGGCGGCTCCGGGTAGAGGCAGCGGTAGCACGGGCCGTGCTCGGCCCAGAACACCGACGCCTGGCCGTCGAAGCGGTAGATCGAGCCCCAGACGTACGGCTTACCCAGCAGCACCGCCGCGTCGTTCACCATGTAGCGGGTGGCGAAGTTGTCGGTGCCGTCGACGATCAGGTCGTACTGGGCGAAGATCTCGCGGACGTTCTCCCGGTCCAGCGCGGTGTTGTGGATCTCCACGTTGACCAGGGGGTTGATCTCGCGGATCGACGCGGCGGCGGATTCGGCCTTGGACCTGCCGATGTCGGAGACGCCGTGGATGATCTGACGCTGGAGGTTGGACTCGTCGACGGTGTCGAAGTCGATGATGCCGAGCGTGCCGACCCCGGCCGCGGCGAGGTACATCAGGGCGGGCGACCCGAGGCCACCGGCACCGACACAGAGCACCCGGGCGTTCTTCAGCCGCTTCTGGCCGGTCACCCCGACGTCCGGAATGATCAAGTGACGTGAGTAGCGGCGGATCTCGTCTACGGTCAGCTCGGCGGCGGGCTCGACGAGCGGGGGCAACGACACGGTGGACTCCCCGGGATCGGCGGTGTGAACCGCGCCATTGTTGCTCGCGGGAGCCCCCCTCGGCCATGAGGGATGACACGTGGTCCGGTATGCGGGAGCGGGAATAACCGACGAGCCGGCAGATCAGGGGACGATGTCCCCCGCGTGACGACGACCGTCGAGGTACGGCCAGGCGTTGGCGACGCAACCTTGCAGCCCGTACGTCTGCTGCTGCATCACCGGGGCGGGCTCCCCGGGGCCGGGGCACGCCTCGTGCTCCTCGCCGAACTCGTGGCCCACCTCGTGGTTGATGACGTAGGTCCGGTAGGTGTCCAGCGAAGCGCCGTAGTCGGGGACCGCCTCCATCCAGCGGGCCAGGTTGATGATGACCTGACCGGGCAGGCGACAGGAGGTGTAGCGCTCGGTGGTCAACCCGCCCTCGGCGCACATCCGCTCGGACGTGACAGGGGTGGCCAGGTAGATGGTGAAGTCGGCGGCCCCGGCGTCGGCCACCCGTTGCACCCGCAGCTCATCGGACGCGATCCAACTGCGCGGGTCGGCCAGCACTTCGTCCACAGCGGCGGCGAACACGTCGGCGTCCTGGCCGGCGCCTCGTTCGACGACGACCCGGTATCGGTGCAGCGGCCCGTCCGTGCCGTGCACTGGTGTCTCGCCGTCGGCTGTCGTGAAGCGTCCCGCTCCGACCGACGGATAGCCGGTGGGCGCCGGGTGCGCTGCCACCCCGCCTCCGTGGCCCATTCCGCCCTGCGTGGTGGCCGGAGGCTCGACCGACGGCTCGCCGCCCCGGCTCACCGTCACCCCGATGGCGGCCGCGAGAACGAGCAGGCCGAGCAGCATGCTGCGACGACGACGCCGGTGCATCCGGACGAAGGCGGGACGCACGCCCCGCAACGCCGGCCGGGGCTCGGGTGGCCGAGGCGGGCCGTAAGGGGACGACGGCGTCATACGATCAAGCCTGCCAGATTATTCGGGCATTTCTCCGTTTTTATCGCTATTGCCGCAAGACGCCTGATGGAGGGGTGATTGGTCGACGTGTCGGTACGACCAACTCACAGGGCGGGACCGGTGTATCGACGCCCGTTCAGGTACGGCCACGGGTTGACCCGGCAGCCATTGAGGAACAGCGTCTGCTGCATCATGACCGGCGCCGGCCGGCCCGCGCCGGGGCAGCGTTCGTGCCGATGCCCGAGCTGGTGACCCACCTCGTGGTTGACCACGTACGTTCGGTAGACAGTCAACGGCACGCCGGCCGAGACGAAGTGCGGCACTGACAACCGCCACCGATCCAGGTTGATGATCACCTGGCCGGGCGCCCGACAGGACGTGTACGGGCGACCGCCGATCCGGATGTCCACCCCACCTCTCGCGCACATCCGACCCGCGGTGCGGGCGGTGGCGAGGTAGACGGTGAAGTCCCGAGGCGCAGCCCCCGGCACCTGCTGTAGCCGCAGCCTGCCGCTGTCGACCCAACTGCCCGGCCCGGCGAGCGCCGCCTCGACCGCCTGGGCGAACTCGGTGACGTCCTCGGCGCTGCCCGACTCCACAGCGACCCGGTAACGCCGTAGCTCACCCGCCCGGCCCAGCACCGGGCCGGAGCGGGCGTCGTAGCCGAACCCGCCCGTGCCGGCGCTCGGGACCACGCCGGGCACCCGCAACACCGGCGGCGGCGGACTGGACGGGACCACGGCAGAGGGCGACGGGGCCGGCGGCAGCGGCCCGGCCACCAGCGGCGGCGGCGCGCCGATCTCCTCGGCTGCCAACCGGTCAGCGCTGGGACGCCCACCCGGCCCCTCGGCGATCACCGTCACCGCCGCGCCGACGGCCACCACCACCGCCACCAGTTGGGCGAACAGTGCGAAACGTCGCCGACGGCGAGCAGGATGGCGGGCTGAGCTGGGCATCCTGGTCAGCCTGCCAGATCAGCGCGCCCCGCGGTGTCCTCCGTTTCGGCGAGCAGGCCGACCACCGCGCGGGCAACCAGCCGAGGAACCTCCAACTGCGCCACATGGCCGACGCCCTCGAGCATCATCAGTCGGCTGTCCGGAATGACCCGGGCGGTCTGCGGCCCGACTCGCACGTCGACCAGGCGATCCTGCAGACCGCCAACCACCAGGGTCGGTGCGCGTACCGCCTCGGCGAGGCGCCACAGCGACCCCTGCCCCGGCAGGTACGACCGCAGGAAGCTGGAGACCAGCCCACGGAACGTCCGGACGTACGCGGCGGCGTAGTGCTCGGCCTCGTACCGCACCCGGATCTCCTCCAGCGCCTCGGCCCGACGCTGATCGCAGATCCGGCTGAGGTCGGCGACGCACGCCTCCAGCACCTGCTGGGCCATCACCTCGGGCGCGAGCTGGGTGAGGTGCCGGGCGACCAGCCGCTCACCTCGGGGAATGGCGAGCACCGGCAGCATCCGCCCCTGCAACGAGCGCCGGAAATCCAGGAACGGCAGCGCCGGGGAGATCAGGGTGAGGGTGCGGACCAGATCCGGCCGGAGCCCGGCGACCTGGACCGCGACCGCGCCACCCAGCGAGTTGCCGAACAGGTGCACCGGCCCTCGACCGGAATGCTCGATCCAGCGGACGACCAGATCCGCGAAGGCCGGAATCGTGTAGCTCGGACCCGGCTCGCTACGGCCGAAGCCGGGCAGGTCGATGGCCTGACCGTCCAGCCGGTCGGCGAGCAGCCCGGCCAGGTCGGTCCAGTTCTGCGACGACCCGCCCAACCCGTGCACGTACAGCGCCGGCTCCGCGCCAACGGCGGTGGCCGGGGTATCCCGCACGTACGTGATCCGGCCGTCGAGGCGGACTTCCCGGCCCGGCCAGGGCGGCGGAACGCTGTCGTCGGGGAGCAGGTGGTCCGGCCAGAGGGTGGCGCGTCTCATTGCTCCAGTCTGCCTCGAACCACTCAGGACAGCAGCGCCTCCAGCCGGCGGTTGACCGCCGCCAGCGTCGCCCGGACCACCGCCTGACGCGGATCACCAGCGACCAGGGCGGACCCGGCGAGCTGCTCGACCCAGCCCTCGCAGACCAGCAGCGCCACCACTGTGGCCACCTCGCAATTGCCGAACGGCACCACGGCAGCGTGTTCGACGAAACAGCGCCCCCGCTCGGCGTTATCGGCACCGCGCAGCAACTCGTCCACCGCGGCCGCCGCCGCCACCGCGCAGAGCCGCAACACGTAGCCGTCCACGGCCGGCCCGGTGGCGTACCCGGAGGCGCTGTCGCCCCCGGCCAGCAGCCGGACCTCCACGTTCGCGTCCAGGCCGAAGGTGCTGACCTGCACGTGGTCGATCACCACTCGGGGCCCCGGCGTACCGCCGGTCTCCAGCGGCCGCGACGGCGCCGACTCCGTCGTGGTCACCTGACCACCGGAGTACGACGTGCCCAGCGTCGCCGGGCTACCGGTCGCGGCGCCGGTCGGCGCGGACGAGACGGACCCGGGTTCCTCCACCGTGGCGCGCCCCCGGTGCGGGGCGTTCGACCGGCGGCGGCGCGTCGGGTCGGTGCCGGTCCGCTGCTCCGGGCCGGACGGCGGGGATTCGACCCGAGCACCGGACGGGCGGGCAACAGTCGGGGGCTCGGCCGACCGGACCTCGCCGGGGTCGCGCGAAGCCGCGTTTCGCGTCTCCGGGGTACGCCGCTCGGCGGGCTCGGCCGCGCGACGGCGAACCGGTGGTGGTGGCGTGCTGGGCAGGCCGGGCACGTTCTGCGGGGCTGCGGCCAACCCCATCCGCTCCTGGAGCAGCCGGGCCACCTGCCGGCTCACCTCGGCCGGGTCGGCACCGTCGGCCAGGTCCAGTCGCAGACTGTGCGCCCCCGCCGGCGTGCGGCGCAGGGCCGCGTCGCGGACACCGGCCACCTCCCGTACGGCGTCCAGGATGGCGTTGACGTCGAACCCCTCCGGGCGCTCGCGCAGGGGGGCCGGCTCGTCGTCCCGGCGCAGGTGAGTGGCGATGCGGGCGAGTTCCGGGGTTTCGGCGGGTGGCTCCACGGCTGGCGGCTCCGGCACGACGGGCACGTCCGGTTCCGCGGGGACGCGCTGCGGCAGCACCACCGCGCTCGCTGCCGACTGCCGGCCATCGTCGGCCGGCGACGTCGGGTCGGGAGCGGATCGGCGCGCCGCGTAGGCGGAGGCGGAGGCCGGTGCGGGCTGATCGCGGCGGCCGGAACCCTTGGTGGCGGTGGGCGGGACCGCTGCGGTGGAGGACGGGGTGGCGTCGGTCGACGGCGAGCCGTTGACCGGCGCGGCCGGTGGGGGCGGCTCGACGGGTGACGGACCGGGCTCGGGTGTCGCCGGCCGGAGCCGGAACGGTGCGGTCGGTCTGACGTCGGGCCGGGACCGGCCGGGCGTCTCGCCTCCGTCGCCCCCACCGGCGCTGGCCGACCGGCTGGCCGGCCAGGACGGGCGCTCGACAGGGGTGGCCGGGAGCCGGCCCTCTGACCAGTCCGGCCGGTCGGCCCGGGAACTGCTCGCCGTCGGCGAACCGCCGGTCCAGGACGAGCGCTCGGCGACCAGCGACGGGCCGGCCGGAGCCGGTGGCGCGTCGGTCAGCGTGGGAGGTGGCCCGGCCGGAGCCGGGGGCGGTCCGGCGGGTGCCGGAGGTATCGCCTCGGCCGGTGCGGGCGGGTCCGCCGATGCCGGGCTGGAGGCCCAGGACGGTCGCGTTGGCGGGGAACTGGCCGGTTCCGGATCGGCACCGCCGGCCCAGGACGGCCGCGTCGACGCCGCGCCGGTCGCTGGCGGTTCGGACCCGCCGGCCCAGGACGGTCGCACCGTCGGCACGCTGGTCGGCGTCGGATCGGACCCTCCAGCCCAGGAGGGCCGCGCGGGCGACGCGCTGGTGGGGTCGGGATCGGCCCCGCGAGCCCACGACGGACGGTCGGCGCGGGGACCGCCGGTCGCCCCGGACCCCGCCCAGGACGGACGGTCGGCCGGCGGACCACTGGTCGGCGTCGCACCACCGGCCCAGGACGGACGGTCGGCCGGCGGACCACTGGTCGGTGACGCACCACCGGCCCAGGACGGCCGCTCAGCCGGCGGACCACTGGTCGGTGACGCACCACCGGCCCAGGACGGAGGGTCGGCGGGCGGTGCGCTGGTCGGTTTGCCGGGGCGTTCCGGGGTGGACTCGGATTCGACCCGGACGGGCTCGTACGCCCGGGGCGGATCAGCGCGTACCGGTTCGTATGGACGGGGCACCTCGGCGCGCACCGGCTCGTAGGGCTGGTGGGGTTCGCCGACCCAGTCCGGCGCCGGCTCGTCCCGTGCTGCCGGGACAGCCGGCTCGTCGTCGTGGCGCGACCAGGGCGGGGCCCACCCGCCACCCCAGCTCGGACGGTTCCAGCTCGGCCCCGACCAGTCGGGCTCGATGGCCGACGACTCCCCGGCCCGGTGCGTTTCGCCGGGACGGTGCGCGTCCCCGGTGCGATGCGTCTCCGCCGGCCGGGAACCCTCGGCAGCGCGACCGGGCTCGCCGTCGTCGGCGGACGCGGTCAGGCCCGGGGTCGCCACGGGCTCGGGTGCGAGCGGGTCCCGCCAGTCGCGGGGCGCGGTCGGACTGTCGTCGGCGGCCAGCCGGTCGCCGGTCGGTGCGTGGAAACCGGGCGGCACCTCGAAACCCGACGCCGCGGTGCCGACGGGCGGCACCTGGACCGCCGGCGGGGCCGAGGTGGGCAGCCCGGGCTCGGCCCAGCGGGCACGGTGCGCGGCAGCCGGATCGACGGTGGAGTGTGGGGCGGGGCCCGGGTCGGGCTCGACGGCACCCTGCTCAGTCGGTGGTGCGGGACGTTGGGCGGGCACCACGAGCCGGTCGCCGGCCGCCCCGGGGCGGCCCTCGGCGGGCAGCCCGGGCGGGGCGCTCACCGGCGTCGGGCGTCCCGCGGGCGGTTCGAGACCGGGGTGGTGGACGCCGTTGACGTCGTCCGGGTGGTGCGCGCCGTTGACCTGGTGGCCGTTGGTGCGTGCCGGCGACTCCGGGTCGCCCGACCGCCCGACCAGCGGCGATGGCAGGTCGCCGTGCCGTGTCGAGGAGGTCCGCCAGCCCGACGCGGGGTCGGGCTGCCAACGCGGCGCCTCATCCCGGGCGTCCTCGCGGTCGGCGGCTCGGGGCCACCCACCCGCCGGAGGCGCCCACCCACTGACGGAACGACTCGGGTCGTCGTGCTGACCCGCTCCGTCACCGTGCTCTCCCGGGGTGGCGGCTCCGGGTTGCCCTGTTTCAGTCACCGCGCGCTCCTTGGTCGCCCCCGCTGAGGCTACCGTGTGCCGAGAGTGGCGATAAGTTACAGCGGCGGGCCATTTCCCCGACCGAGGTCACGGGCCTCGCCCGGTCTGGGGGGAAAATGCCGGCTCGTACGGAGAACTCGGAGGATCCCATGACCGCTGCGGGGAACGGTGCACAGACCGCTGGCCGGCCCACCCGCCTGCCCCGCTCCGCGCGTCGTAAGCAGCTTCTCGCTGCGGCGCAGGAGGTGTTCGTCGCGCAGGGCTACCACGCCGCCGCGATGGACGACATCGCCGAGCGGGCCGGGGTCTCGAAGCCGGTGCTCTACCAACACTTTCCCGGAAAGATGGATCTCTACCTGGCGCTGCTCGACACGCACTGTGACGCCATCGTCGCTCAGGTGCAGGACGCGATGCGCGGCACCAGCGACAACAAGGAGCGGGTCAGCGCGTCGGTACGGGCGTACTTCGACTTCGTCGACCACGAGAGCGAGGCGTTCCGGCTCGTCTTCGAATCGGATCTGCGCAACGACCCGGCCGTGCGGCAGCGGGTGGAACGGGTCGAGCAGGGCTGCATCGCGGCGATCACCGACACCATCATCTCCGACACCGGGGTGAGCCGGGCCCATGCCGAGCTGCTCGCCTCCGGGCTGGTCGGCGCGGCGGAGACGGCAGCGCAGTTCTGGTTGGCCGGCGGGCGGCAGGTGCCCAAGGCCGAGGCCGAGGCGTTGGTGGCCGCGCTGTCGTGGCGGGGCATCGCGAGCTTCCCGCTGCAAGGTGAGTCAGCCTGACCGTCGGCCCCGTGATCGGATAGCCTTCGCAGGGCGGTTCTTTCGCCCCAGTTGAGGAGGCACAGTGGAGGTCAAGATCGGCGTGCAGTACGCGCCACGCGAGCTGGTAGTGGACAGCGCGCAGTCGCCGGCCGAGATCGAGCAGATCGTGACCGACGCCTTCGCCGGCAACGGCGGCACGCTCTCCCTGACCGACGAGAAGGGCCGGCGGGTCATCGTTCCGGTCGAGAAGGTCGCCTACGTCGAGATCGCCGAGGCGTCGTCGCGGGCGGTCGGGTTCACCGTCCGCTGACCGGTCCGGCCATCGCGGCAGGTCGGCACTCGGCCCACCTGCCGCAGGCCGGCGCCGGCCGGGTGGTCAGTTGTTCAGCCCGGCGGCGGCCATCCGCGCGGTGTGCGCGGTCGTGAGCCTGCCGAACAGCCCCGGCACGTCGACCCGGCCGTCTCGTGCGATCAGCGCGGTGAGGGTGGCCCGCTCGGCGGCGACGCGGCCGGCCTGGGACAACGCCTCACCGACCAGTCGGCGGGCCCACATCGAGAGCCGACCGGCCACCCGGGGGTCGTCGGCGACGGCCACCCGGATCTCCGCCGCAGCGAAGTCCGAGTACCGGGAGTCGTGCAGGACGTCCAGCACCAGCGCCCGGTCGGGTTCCTCCAGCGCGTCGGCGATCTCGCGAACGAAGTCGTCGGTGATCGCGTCGCCCACGTACGCCTTGGTGACCACTTCCGCCCAGTCCCGTGGCTCGGTCGAGTCGTGGTACGCCTGCAACGGCTCGACATAGGGCGCCATCGCGTCCTCGGGCGCGACACCCAACGCGGTGAGTCGGTCGGCGAGGCGCCGGTAGTTGGCGATCTCGGCCGCGGCCATCTCGTTCAGCGCGGCCCGGCGGCGCAGGTCGGGAGCGAGCCGGGCATCGCCCGCCATCCGCTCGAAGGCGAGCAGCTCACCGAAGGCGACCAGACCCAGCAGGTCGGCGTACGCGGAACCGGAGGCGGACACGAGCGGCAGGCTATCGCGTACCGGCCCTCGCGCGCGTCCCACGCACCTCGCACTGCAGCCCCACGTCACGGTCGAGGCCGACGGGACAATTCGTGTGGCGTAGGTCACATTTGCTTGCCCCGCGTGGCGAGTGGCCGACGGGGAATCGGGACGGGGGCATGCCTGTTCAGGTAACATGGAGCAGTTGCCGTGGGCGCCGATCTGATCGAAGCTCAGCCCGCGGCGCGCGTGCGGCCCGGTCCGGCTCGGCAATCTGCCGCCGACCGTGTGGCCCGCGTCATACCGAACGCGCCCTGAGGACATGACGGGCGCACCCACGAGAGGGCACCCCCACATCCACATGAGCGACCTGACTCAAGATTTGCTGGACGGCCAGGAACTGGCCCCCACCGCCCCGGTTCGACCGGAGGCCCCCACGTTCGCCGCACTCGGCGCGCGCGCCGAGACGGTCGAGGCCCTGGCCTCGGCCGGCATCACCCGCGCCTTCGCCATCCAGGAGTACGCGATCCCGATCGCGCTGCGCGGCGTCGACCTGATCGGTCAGGCGCCCACCGGCACCGGCAAGACCCTCGGCTTCGGCGTACCGCTGCTCGACCGGGTCTTCGCCCCGGGCGAGGGCAGCGACGGTGTCCCCCAGGCGCTGGTCGTCGTCCCCACCCGTGAGCTGGGCATCCAGGTCGCCAAGGATCTGGCCGCCGCCGGCCGGACGCGTGGCGTCCGGGTGCTGCCGATCTACGGTGGCGTGGCCTACGAGCCGCAGATCGACGCGCTGCGCAAGGGCGTCGAGATCCTGGTCGGCACGCCCGGCCGTCTGATGGACCTGCAGAAGCAGAAGCACCTCCGGCTCGACCGGGTGCACGCACTCGTCCTCGACGAGGCCGACCGGATGCTCGACCTGGGCTTCCTCGACGACGTCGAGAAGATCCTGGCGATGCTTCCGGAAGACCGACAGACGATGCTCTTCTCGGCCACCATGCCGGACCCGATCGTCACCCTGTCGCGGCGCTTCCTGCGCCAGCCGATGACGATCCACGCCGGGCACACCGCTGAGACGGGCCCGTCGCCGCAGACCCAGCAGTTGGTCTACCGCACCCACTCGATGAACAAGGTCGAGGTGGTGGCGCGCATCCTCCAGGCGGAGGGGCGTGGGCTGACCATGATCTTCACGCGTACCAAGCGGGCCGCCGACCGGGTCGCCGAGGATCTCGACTTCCGCGGGTTCGCGGTCGCCGCGGTGCATGGTGACCTCGGCCAGGGCGCTCGCGAGCGGGCTCTGCGGGCCTTCCGGGCCGGCAAGATCGACATCCTGGTCGCCACCGACGTGGCAGCCCGTGGGCTGGACGTCACCGGCGTCACCCACGTCATCAACTACGACTGCCCGGAAGACCAGGACACCTACACCCACCGGATCGGTCGTACCGGCCGGGCCGGCGCGACTGGTGTCGCGGTGACCTTCGTCGACTGGGACGACATGCCGCGCTGGCGGATCATCGACAAGACCCTCGGTCTGGAGATGCCGGAGCCGCCGGAGACGTACCACACGTCCCCGCACCTCTACACCGACCTGCACATCTCCACCGAGGTCAGCGGCACGCTGCCCACTGCCGAGCGCACCCGGGCCGGGCTGTCCGCCGAGATCGAAGAGGATCTGGGTGGGACGACCCGCTCCCGTCGGGGCGACAGCGGCGGTCGGGGCCCCCGACGCGGCGAGAGCCGTGGTGAGGGTCGCAGCGAGCGCCGTGGTCGGGGCGATGGCCGCCGCGACCGTTCCGACGCCGGCACACCGGCCGTCGCCGAGGCACCTGCGGCCGACGCCGCCGACGAAGGCACCCGTACCCCCCGCCGCCGGCGTCGTCGCCGGGCCGGCGAGGTGGTCGCGGCCGAGGCGACCGCGGTGATCTCCGCCGACGCCGGCCCCTCCGAGCCGGCCGCCGCGTCCGACGGCGAGGCGTCCAAGCCGCGCCGCCGACGCCGACGCCGTGGTGGCGGTTCTGGTGCGGATGCGCCGGCCGAGGCGACAGCGGACTGATCACCAGCCACACCTGACATCCCCCGCACCGCCTCGCGCGGTACGGGGGATGTTCCCTTCTCCCACCCCACCTGCCGAAAATGGAACGATGCCGCAACCACTGGACGCCGCCCTGACCGAGGTTCGGGCGCTGCTGCTCGACCCCGCGTTGACTCGGGCGGTCGCCGCCGGACGTCGACGCGGTCGCCGCCCCACCGTTGAGCGGGCCGAGCTGCGGCCGGTGCGGCTGAAGGCCGGGCCCCGAATGCAGATCACCACGTCCGACGGTGCTCGCCCCTACACCCGCAACCTCGCCTCCGGTCCGGAGGCCGCCGCGGCCATCGACGAACTGCTCGCCGAGCCGTTCGGCAACTGGCACGTCGAGACGGCCGACGCGACCCTCCAACTGCGGGTGACCAAGTCTGGTGAGGCGCAGGTGCACCGCGCCGCGACGTCCCGCCCGGCGGCGACGCCCACCGGGAACGACCGGACGAAGGAATACCTGCTCGACCCCGGTGACCCGATCTTCGCGGAGATCGGCGGTTCGGCGGCCAAGCGCCGCCAGGTGGACGCGTTCCTTCGGGCCCTGGCCGCGACCCTGCCCGACGACCTGACCGGTCCGCTACGGGTGGTCGACCTGGGCTGCGGCAACGCCTACCTGACGTTCGCCGCGTACCGCTACCTGACGAGTCGGGGGCTCGACGTCCAGTTGGTCGGTGTGGACGTCCGGGAGGACCAGCGGCGGCGCAACACCGAGCTGGCGCAGCGGCTGGGCTGGGCCGACCAGGTCAGCTTCGTGTCCGGGACGATCGCCGAGGCCGTCGTCGACCCCGCCCCCGACCTGGTGCTGGCGCTGCACGCCTGCGACACCGCCACCGACGAGGCGCTGGCCCGCGCGGTGCGCTGGGAGGCCCGCTGGGTGCTGGCTGCGCCGTGCTGCCACCACGATCTGGCGAAGCAGCTCCGCGCCCACCCCGCTCCGGCCCCGTACGAACTGCTGACCCGGCAGGGCATCCTGCGCGAGCGCTTCGCCGACGTGCTCACCGACGCGCTGCGCGCCGGGCTGCTGCGGGCGCACGGGTACCGGACCGAGGTGGTGGAGTTCGTGGATTCGCAGCACACCCCGCGTAACCTGCTGATCCGCGCCCGTCGTACCGGCACCGAGGCGACCGAGCCGCAGCGCGCGGAGTACCGCGAGCTGGTGGACCAGTGGCAGGTCACTCCCCGGCTGGAAACGCTGCTGGCCACCGGAGAGACACCCGCCTAGCTCCTGGGGCGGCTAGCGTCGGCGGTCCCGGCTGCCGTTGCGCTCGCTGGTACGACGATCGAGGACCGACACCCGGTCGGCGGCGGGTCGCTGGGCGGCCCACTCACCGTCGCCCGGGGCGGTCGGGAATGGCACGACCTTGCCCCCGGTCTCGGCGTTGCCGGCCGCCGCGAAGGCGTTCCAGGAGATGTCGACCAGCAGCTTCTTCACCTCGGCGTGCCGGATGGCGGCGTTGTGTTGCAACGCCAACCGGGCACCGAGCACCACCGCGACGAGCGTGGTGGTGATGGCGCCGGTGGCGGCCAGCACCTGGAGGCCGGTCGCGGAGTCGGTGCGGAGCACCAGTACCAGCAACCAGATCCAGAACGCGGCGGCGAAGACGCCGGCCTTGGCGACGAAGAAGAGGCTCACCGCACCGGGCTGGTACGGCTGGGGGCGGCTCGATTCGGCCATGGTGCTCCTCGGCGGTGGTCCGGTCGAAGGCGGCAGGCGACAGACGCGGTGTCGGGACGGGCACCGAGCTTAATGGAAGAACGATGAAGATCGCTCTATGCAATTTTCGTTCTGCACACACGCTTCCAGAGAAAAGTCTCGTCCACGGGACAGTTTGTGCGGTCAGTCAATTGTTTCCGTGTCCCGGCGTACTACCCTCGGAAGGCGCATCGTCCCGGTGCTCCGTCAGGAGGGGAAGACACACAGGGATGGGATCAGCCGACGTATCACCGCAGATGGCCTTCGCCCGCTTCGTCCGGCGCGCCATCGATGACGCTCGCGACGAACGTGGCTGGACCGTGACTGATCTTGCCTCGCACACGGGCGTGGGTCGCTCCACCGTGTTCCGCTGGCTGGCCGGCGACTGGCAGGACTATCCCGAGTTGGCCAAGGTGCGCGGCTTCTGCGCCGCGCTGGATCTGCCGGTCGCCGCCGCGTTCCGCGCGCTCGGGCTGCCCGACGCCGGCCCCGCGCCCCGCCGACGCCATGACGAGGGCCCGGTCGAGGCCGACGTCCGGGCCATCCTGGACCGGCTGGCCGACCCCACGGTCCCCGCCGAGGAGAAGCACCACATCCGCGATCTGCTCCGCTACCTGGCCCGTCGCCCCATCCGCCGAGCCGGCTAACCCCCACCCCCACCCCCACCCCCACCCCCACCCCCGTCGGCGTTGATCATGAAGTTGTTGCCCCGACACGCCGCGCCCAGAGGCAATAACTTCATGGTCAACGAGAGTGGGCGAGGGGCCCGGGCGGGCTAGGGGACGGTCAGGGTGAACTCGGCGGTTCGGACTTCGGCGTTCACCTGGAAGTCGAGGTAGAGGCGATAGCGGCCCGGGCCAGGGGTGGTCAACCAGAACTTGATCTGACCGTCCACCAACTCGGTCTCCGGGTGCACGTGCAGATAGCCGAGGTCGCCTTCGCGCAACGCCACCAGATGCCCGTACGCCCCGAGGTACCGCTCCAGCGGGGCTGCGCCGGCAGCGCCGTCGACCCGGAAGGTCAGCGGCACTGTCGCCCCGGCCTGCGCAGTGCCCTGGTAGCCGACGGTGAAGCCGTTCACTGTCGTCGAGGTGGCCGGCCCCGGCAGTGGACGGGGTCGGTAGTCGCCGGGCGCCACCAGGTCCGTGCCGAGGGTCACAGCGGTCTGCGCGCCGTTGTCGGCGACGACTGTGAAGTCGGCGTACGCGCGCCAGAGGCCCGGCTGCGCGAGGGTCAACGGCACCGACCAGGTGCCGTCCGCCGCCATTGTCGGGTGCAGATGCTGGTAACCGGTCAGGTCCCGCCGGACGACGATGAGGTGCATCGGCTTGTCGTGCACGATGGCGAACCGGGTCACCGGCCGGCGCTGCGCGTCGCGCACCTGGAAGCGGAGCTGACCGGGGCGACCCGCCGCGAACTCGGTGGCCAGCGGCGCCAGTGTGAACCCGGCCGAGCTGACCGCGAGACCGCCCGGCTCGGTGGCCGCGCCCTGATCGGTGGTCGTGGCGGAGCCGTGGTTGTGCGGCGCGACGCCCGGCGGGTCGGTGTGCTCGGCGGCCAACGACGGGCTGCCGGTGGCGGCACCGTTGGCGTTCAGCCGGCCGAGACCGAAGCCGAGCAGCACCGCCAGCACCAGCCCGCCGACCACCAGCGCCAGCCGGAGCGTGCTCCGGTCCGGCTCGGCCGGGCCCTGGTCAGCCACGACCGACGCCCCGCGCCCGGCCGGCCTCGCCGCCTGCGGTCCTGCCCGCATCGGTGCGCGCACGGGTGACGGGCTGCTGGTCGGTCATGCCGCCCACGGTACCGCCGCGTCCGGCCGGGTCAGGCCGACGCCCGGACGGCGTGGCGACCGTCGCACTCGACACCGCCCGGGAACTTTTCCACCCGACCGGTGCAGACCACGCCGCAGCGCGGGCAACGCCCCGACCAGGCACGACCGGCGGCACAGACCCGGCGACGCCCCGACCGGGCACGGCCGGCAGCGCGGACCCGAGCATCGCCCCGACCGGGCGCGGCCGGCGGCGCAGACCCGCAACGCCCCGACTGGGCACGACCGGCCGCGCGGACCCGAGCATCGCCGGGGGCCGGTCCCACCACCGACCCGAACGCAGCGGGTCAGCCGGCCACCGCGAGTGCGAGCGGGAGCACGCCGGTCGCGCCGGCCCGGCGTAGGGCCCGGGCCACCAGCGTCATCGTCCAGCCCGAGTCGATCAGGTCGTCGACGAGCAGCACCGGGCCGTCCAGCCCAGCCAGGGCCTCGGCCAGGTCGGTCGGCACGGTGAAGGTGTCGTGCAGCGCGCGTACCCGTTGGGCGCTGTTGCCGCGCGGCCCGGCCGGGCCGTCGGGGCCGGTCGCGGTGACCTCGCCGAGCAGCGGCAGCCGGCCCACCGTGGCGATCCGCTCGGCGAGCGAGCCGAGCAGCCGGGGCCGCCGCCGGGAACCGACAGCGACCACCGCCACCGGCCGGCGGGGCCACGGGTCGTCGCCGTGTGCCCACGCCTTCAGCACCTCCACGACCGCGCCGGCGACGTCGTCGGGCAGCGGCGCGTCCGGCGCTTCCGGGCCGACGAGAGCACGCAGCCGGCCGCCCCAGCCCAGGTCGGAGAGGCGCCCGACGGCCCGGCCCGGCAGCGCCTGGTCCGCGGGGGCGATCCGGCCCTTGAGGGGTACGCCCACCGCGTCGAGCCCGGTCGGCCAGAGCTTCTTCGGCGCGATCTCCACGCCGGGTCGCCCCAGGAAGGTCTGCGCGGCGGCGAGCGCGGCAGTCGACACGTCCGCGACGAAGAGCGGGTCGGCGCACCTGTCGCACCGGCCGCAGTCGGCCGCCTCGGTGTCGTCCAGGCGTTCCCGTAGATACCGCATTCGGCAGTCGGACGTGGTCGCGTACTCCCGCATGGCCTGTTGCTCGACGGTGCGCGCCTCGGCGACGCGGCGCAACCGTGCCTCGTCGTAGACCCACGGCTCGCCGGTGGCGAGCCAACCACCGCGCACCCGGCGTACCGCGCCGTCCACGTCGAGCACCTTGAGCATCAGCTCCAACCGGGTCCGGCGCAGGTCGACGAGGGGTTCAAGCGCCTGGGTGGAGAGCGGGCGGTCGGCGTGCAGGGCGGCCAGCACGGCCCGGACCTGCTGCTCCGGTGGGAACGCCAGCGAGGCGAAGTAACGCCAGATCGCGGCGTCCTCGACGCCGGGCAGCAGCAGCACCTCGGCGTGCTCGACGGCGCGGCCCGCGCGGCCGACCTGCTGGTAGTACGCGATCGGCGAGGGTGGCGCGCCGAGGTGGACGACGAAGCCCAGGTCGGGCTTGTCGAAGCCCATTCCGAGGGCGCTGGTGGCGACCAACGCCTTGATCTTGTTGTCGAGCAGGTCCTGTTCGGCGGCGCGCCGATCGGCGTCGTCGGACTGCCCGCTGTACGAGGCGACCGGATAACCCCGGGAGCGCAGGAACTCGGCAGTCTCCCCCGCTGCCGCCACTGTCAGCGTGTAGACGATGCCCGAGCCGGGCAGCTGGTCCAGGTGGTCGGCGAGCCAGGCCAACCGGTGCGCCGGGCTGGGCAGGTCGAGCACCCCGAGGCGCAGCGACTCGCGGTCCAGGGTGCCGCGCAGGATGAGGGCGTCGCCCAGCTGCTCGGCGACGTCCTGGGTGACCCGGGCGTTGGCGGTGGCGGTGGTCGCCAGCACGGGAGTGCGCTCGGGCAGCTCGGCGAGGAACGTCCGCAGCCGCCGGTAGTCCGGCCGGAAGTCGTGCCCCCAGTCGGAGACGCAGTGCGCCTCGTCGACAACCAGCAGGCCGGTGGTCGCCGCCAACTTCGGCAGGACGCCGTCGCGGAAGTCCGGGTTGTTGAGGCGTTCCGGGCTGATCAGCAGCACGTCGACCGCGCCGCTCTGGATCTCGGCGGTGATCTCGTCCCACTCGTCGAGGTTCGCCGAGTTGATCGTGCGGGCCCGGATGCCGGCCCGAGCGGCGGCCTCGACCTGGTTGCGCATCAACGCCAGCAGCGGCGAGACGATGACTGTCGGGCCGGCCTGGTGGCCCTGCTCGCGGTCCCGGAGCAGGGCGGTGGCCACGAAGTAGACGGCCGACTTGCCCCAACCGGTGCGCTGGACGCAGAGCACCCGCCGCCGGTCGACGACCAGCGCCTCGATGGCGCGCCACTGATCCTCGCGCAGCCGGGCATGGTCACCGGCCAGCCGGCGCAGCACCGCCTCGGCCCGCTCGCGTACCGCTGCCCGCTCTGCTGTCTCCACCCGGCATTTCTACCAGCGCTGTCCGTCATCCCCCTGTTGATCAAGAGGTTTGCGTCATCATTCGGTCGGATTCCGACGCAAACCTCTTGATCAACGCGGTCGCGGGGCTTCAGCGGCCTAGGACTGAGCCGCCGTTGACGCCCAGGATCTGGCCTGTGACGTAGCCGGCCGCCGGGCTGGCCAGATAGCGGACCGCTTCGGCGATGTCGTCCGGCAGCCCGGCGCGTCCGACCAGGGTCGCCGCCACCCGCTTCGCGTGCCCCTCGGCGGTCATCCGGTCACCGAAGAACTCGGTCTCGGCGACGTAGCCGGGGCTCACCACGTTGACGGTGATCTGCTCCGGACCAAGCTGCGCGGCCAGGTCGTACGCCCAACCGTGCAGAGCCGCCTTCGCCGCCGAGTACGGCCCACCGCCGCCGCGCTGGGCGGCGATCGAGCTGACCAGGATCACTCGCCCGCCGGGTCGCCGCAGAGCCGGCCGCAGAGCCTCGGTCAGCAGCACGGCGGTGAGCACGTTGGCGTCCAGGTTGGCCCGCCAGTGCGCGGCGGTTCCGGCGAACGTGCCGGTGTCCCCGGCCAGGTAGCCGCCAGCGTTGTTGACCACCACGTCGACCGGCCGGTCACCAACCGCCGCGAGGACCGTGTCGAGCTGCTCCGGATCGGTCAGATCCGCGACCACCGTGGTGACCGCGTCCGGCCGCCCGCAGTCCGCGGCGATCTGCTCGGCGGCGGCCGTCAACACGTCCGCCCGCCGCCCGACGATCAGGACGTCGTAACCGTCGCGGGCGAGCACTCCCGCCACTGCCGCCCCGATCCCCGTCCCGCCCCCACTGACTACCGCAACCCGCGAGTCCATCTCCCGACCTCCCGTACGAAGAACCCCGTCGATCATGAAGCTATCGCCATGCGACGCGGCGTGTCATGGCAGTAACTTCATGATCGACGGGGTGAAAGCGGGTGCGAGCGGTCAGCGGCGGCGTGGGGGGCGGAGGGCTCGGGTCAGGTGGGACAGGCGGGGAGCCAGGCTGGTCAGGCCACCTGGGAAGAAGTAGACAGCCAGGATGAAGACAGTCCCCAGGACGAACAGCGGCTGGCTCAGCGGACGGCTGAGTACGGCCGGCAGGTTGTCCACCGCGTCGCTCGTGCCGAAGGCGGTGAGCCGGTGATCCAGGTACATGTAGAGGACACCACCGAGCACCGGACCCCACCGGGTGCCCGGCCCGCCGAGCACCACCATGACCAGCAGCGACAGGGTCAGCTCGGACGACGTGATGTGCGGCGACGCGCCGCCGACGATCAGGACGTAGACCACCCCGCCCGCCGACGCCAACCCGCCGGCCAGTGTGAACGCCACCAGCTTGTAGCGGTACGGGTCCAACCCGAGCACGCCGATCCGCCGCTCGTCGTCGCGCAGCCCGGCGAGCACCCGACCGGTCGGTGACCCGCTCACCCGGTGCACCACGAAGACCACCAGGGTCAGGTACGCCAGCGCCAACCAGTACAGGTTGACAGTGTTCGTCACTCCCACCAGGCCGGCGGGCAACCCGGACACGTCCAGCGGCAGGCCCTCCTCACCGCCGGTGAGCCCGCCGAAGTCCCGGGCCACCAGGATCGCGCCGACCTGGGCGAAGGCCAACGTGACCATGGCGAACGCGATACCCACCGTCCGCAGCGCCACCGCGCCGAGCAGCGCGGCGAGGATGGTGCCGCCGGTGACGGTCAGCAGCGCCGCCTGCCACAGCGGCAGACCGGCCCGGGTGATGAGGATGTCGGTGCCGTAGACACCGGCGGCGAAGTACAGGGCGTGCCCGAAGGAGAGCATCCCGGTCCGGCCGAAGAGCAGGTCGTACCCGGCCGCCAGCCCGCCGAAGATCAGGCAGATGGCGAGCAGTTGCAGGGTGCCGGGTGAGTTGACCGGCCCCTCGAAGATCCCCGGCAGGGAGATCGTCGAGTAGGGCAGGATCGCCAGCACGACCAGTGCGACGAGCGGCAGGAACGGGCGGACCCGGTGCCACCGCCCCCGCTGCGGACTCAGTTCGTCGGGCACCTGCGCGCGAGGCGCGTCGATCACCGTCATGCCGTTGCCACCTTTCCGGCGATGCCCTGCGGGCGCAGCAGCAGCACCACGGCCAGCAGCCCGACCACGCAGATGTCGCCCAGCCCGGACGTGCCGTAGTAGTTGACGAACTGCTGCACCAGCCCGACCACGACCGCCGCGTACGCGGAGCCGACCACCGAGCCCATCCCGCCGATCACCACCACGATGAACGCGAAGATCAGCAGCGAGCCGCCCTGCCCGGGCGAGACGGTGCCGAAGTAGACCCCGCCGAGCGCTCCGGCGAGCGCGGCGGCCGCCCCACCGATCGCGAAGACCAACGTGAACGCCTTGCGGACGTCGATGCCCAGCGCCGTCACCATCTCCCGGTTCTCCACACCGGCCCGGATCACCAGGCCGTACCGGGTCCAGCGCAGGAACGCCAGGATCGCACCGAGCACCAGCACCGCCGCGATGATCAGCAGCAGGCCACCGTTGGGCACCTGCGCGCCGAAGATCCCGGTCACCTGCCGGGTCCAGTCCGGACGCGGGAACGGCCGGGCGTCCGCACCCCAGGTGGCCTGGAGCAACGCCACCCCGGCCAGCGACAGCCCGACGGTGACCAGCACCTGCTCGATGGTGCGGGAGTACAGCGGGCGGATCAGCACCAGCTCGACCAGGATCGCGACAAGCGTTCCGGCGGCCACCCCGAAGGCGACAGCCAACACGAAGCCGAACCCGTCCGGGCCGGCGCCGGGCAGGTTGCCCGCCGCCCACCAGGTGCCGTACGCGCCGACGCCGAGGAACAGCCCGTGCGCGAAGTTGAGCACGTCGGCAAGGCCGAAGACCAGGGACAGGCCGGAGGCGACCAGGAAGTACAGCGCCGCCAGGCCGAGCCCGGTCAACGCCAACAGGATCACGGTGCCCATCAGTGCTGCACCTCCGCCGAGCCGACCCCGAGCAACGACTTCGTCAACGCGGTCTCCAACAGCAACTCGTGGGCGTCGCCAGTCCAGGCCACCTTGCCGGCGGCCAGCACGACCGCGTCGCGGGCCAGTCGGCGTACGACTGCCAGGTTCTGCTCGACCAGCAGCACCGGCACCGACTCCGCGACCCGTTCCAACACCTCGGCCACCTCGGTCACCACCTTCGGCGCCAACCCCTTGGTCGGCTCGTCGACGAGCAGCAGCCGGTTGTCGTTGAGCAGCACCCGACCGATGGCGAGCATCTGTTGCTGCCCGCCGGAGAGCGAACCGGCCCGTTGCCGTCCGCGTCGGTCCAGCTCCGGAAAGAGCGCGAAGACCTTGTCGTACGCCGGGGTGGTGCCGCGCCGCTCGGCGAGCCGCAGGTTCTCCGCGACGGTGAGGCCGGCGAACACGCAGCGGTCCTCGGGCACGTAGCCGAGCCCGCCGCGGACCAGCCGGTGCGTCGGCCGGGCCAGCAGACTCTGCGCGCCCATCCGGATGGTGCCGCGCACCTCCCCGGCGGGCGGGGTGAGGCCGACGATCGCGCGCAGCGTGGTGGTCTTGCCGACGCCGTTGCGACCGAGCAGAACTGTCACGCCGGTCGGGGCGACAGTGAACGACACCCCCTGGAGGATGTGCAGCCCGGAGATCCGGACCGACAGCTCCTCCACACTGAGGATCGGTTCCATCAGGGCTGCCTCCGTTCGCGACTGCGGGGCTCGCGAACCCGGCTCACTCCTCGCGCTCACAGTTGCTCCCCCAGGTAGGCCTCTTGCACTGTGGGGTTGGCCATCACCGTCTCCGGGGTGTCGCAGGCCAGCAGCGCGCCGTGGTGCATGACGGCGATGCGGTCGGCCAGTTCCAGGATGACGTCCATGTGGTGTTCGACCATCAGCACCGCCCGGCCGCTGTCGCCGGTCAACGACTTGATGACGGCGACCAGCTCCGGCACGTCCTCGGCGCTGACCCCGGCCATCGGCTCGTCCAGCAGCATCACCCGCGGTTCCCCGGCGAGCAGCAGGGCGATCTCCAGCTTGCGCTTCTCGCCGTGGGCCAGGGTGCCGGCGAGGGCCGTACCCCGGTGGGCGAGGCCGACCCGGTCGAGCGCCGCGTCGGCGGCGGCGGCGACCTCCCGGTCGGCCGCCGCCCTCCGCCACAGCGCCATCGAGCCCCCGCGGTGCGCCTGCACGGCGAGCCGGACGTTCTCCCGCACGCTCAGCGAGCCGAAGACCGAGGACGCCTGGAAGGTGCGGCCCAGACCGAGGCGGGCCCGCCGGTGCGGCGGAAGCGCACCGATGTCCTGCCCGTCCAGGACGATCCGGCCCTCGGTGGCCCGGCGCAGGCCGGTGATCAGGTTGAACAGTGAGGTCTTACCGGCGCCGTTGGGCCCGATGACGCCCAGGAACTCCCCGGGCGCCAGATCGAGGTAGACGCTGTCGACGATGGCGACCTCACCGATCCGCCAGGTCAGACCGCGGGTGGCGAGCATGGTCAGCCCTTCATGGCCACGGCCGGCGGCGCGGTCTCGTCACCGGTGAGGCTCTTCTGCGCGGTAGCCGTGAACGCGGTGCCGCTGCCGGTCAGCTTGGCCTGGAACATCGGCTGGAGCAGCGCGTGGTCGGCGGCCCGGATGGTCATCTTGCCCTTGACCCCGTCGAAGCTCCAGCCCTCCAGGGCGGTGACCATCTTGTCGACGTCGTCCCCACCCTCCTGCGCGGCACGGACCACCATCTGCGCGGCGGCGAAGCCGTCCGGGTGGAACAGGTCGATGGTGTTGACAGTGGCCTTCAGCGCCTTGCTGGCCTCAGTGTCGCTGGCACCGTCGAAGTAGTGCGACAGGAAGGAGATCTTCGCGCCGGCAGCACCGAAGGTCGGCCACGAGGCCCGGATGTCCAGGCCGGTGACGACAGTGGTCGACGACAGGACGCCCTGCTGGTCGAGGGTCTGCCACATGGCCGGGGCGGTGGTGCCCGCCCACGCCACGAAGAGCAGGTCCGGCTTGGCGGCCTTGATCTGGCTGGCGAACGGGGTGAACTCGGTGGCACTGGCCGGAGCGCGGACGCTGGTCACTGTCGCGCCGGCACTGCCGATGACGGCCTTGACGGCTGCCTCGTTGGCGTCACCGAACGCGCCGTCCTGGGCGAAGACCACTACCTTCTTGCCGGTGGGATCGCCGATGAACGACTTGGCGGTCACCACGTCCTGGTAGGACTGCCGTCCGGAGCGGAAGGTGTACTTGTTCGCGCCGGTCACCGCGTCCGTGGCGGCCGGGCCGGAGATGAACAGGACCTTGTTCTGCGCCGCGATCGGCGCGACCTGGAGCGCCACACCGGAGGCGGTGGAGCCGGCGATGATCTTCGTGCCCTTGCCGATCAGGTCCTTCGCCGCGGAGACCGCCTTGGCCGGGTCGCCGGCGTCGTCGACCTCGGTCAGCTCGATCTTCCGGTCACCGACCTTGCCGGTGCCCTTGGTGGCGAAGTCCAGCCCCGCCTTGAACCCCTCGATGTACTGCTTTCCATAGCTGGCCAGGGCTCCCGACTGGGAGTACACCAGGCCGACCTTGACCGGCGCGGCACTGTCGCCGCCGCCGGTGGCGGTGTCCTGCGGGCTGCCACAGGCCGTGGCGGCCAGCGCCGCGGCCATCATCGTGGCGGCGGAGAGGAACGCCCGCCGCGTCGTCCGGACCGTCATTGCTACTCCACATGAGGACTCAGAGGGAGAGAACTTCTTCGTGACGGCTCACGCTAGAAGTGACGTCACCCACGAGCTATGTGGCGGAAACACACAAGTAACAGGAATGAGGTGGCCGGGGGTTACAACGGGCCGCACCACCAGCCGGGAACCCAGGCTCTCGATGGCCCGAACCCCCACGGACCACCCGAGCCATGTGTCGCCCTGCGCCATTCGCCCGGTTCGGCCAGGGGTACCCCTTCAAGATCGTGCTCGATCCTGGTTGTAGTGGCCTCGGAGGGCTGCCACACCACTACTTCCTGGATCGAGTGCGATCTTGCGGCGCGGGCCGCCCAGACATGCCGCTGGCCCACCGTCCGGGTTGCGGAAGGCGGGCCAGCGTGTGGGCCGGGCGTGGTCGGCCCGGTGGTCGGCTCGGAGCGGATCAGCTCCGGGCCGAGATGTGGGTCAGCGGCCGGCGAGTGCGGCGACGGCAGTGTCCGGGTGGTCGCTGAAGACACCGTCGAGGCCCAGGCCAAGGAAGAGTTCGTACTCGGCGGTGATGTCGCCGCGCGCGTTCGGGTCGGCGCCGATCCGGAAATCCGCCGGGAGGAACTGGTTCTCGGCGCGGAACGTCCAGGAGTGCACGAGCAGGTGCTCCCGGTGCGCGTCGCGTACCACTGTGGTGGGGGCGAGCAGGGCGCCGGCGGCGTTCCGGGGGACGATCAGGTTCTTGTTCGCGCCGATGCCGTCGGCGTATCCGGCGATCCACTTCAGCCCGGCGGGCGTGACCAGATCCTGGTAGGTGCGGGCGTCACCGGCGGCGGTGAAGTCGTACGGGCGGCCGGTCGCGTCGAGCAGTTGAACGAGCTTCACGTCGGTGAGCCGGCTCAGGCGGCGCAGGTTGGCCGTCTCGAACGACTGGATGAAGACCGGCGAGTTCTTCCGGTCCAACCTGTTCTGCCGCAGCACCCGCAGCAGCGGTTCCTCCAACGGCAGTTTGATCGAGGCGAAGTAGCTCGGGTGCTTGGTCTCCGGGTAGATGCCGATGGTGCGGCCCCGTGCCCGCCCCTCGGTCCGGGCCAGGTCGATGACCTCCTGGAGGGTGGGCACCTCGAAGCGGCCGTCGAAGGCGGTGTTCGCCACGCGTACCTGCGGCAGCCGCTCCTTGGCCCGCAGCGTCTTCAGCTCGGCGAGGGTGAAGTCCTCGGTGAACCACCCGGTCACCGCGACACCGTCGATGGTCTTCGTCGCCTTGCGGGCCACGAACTCCGGGCGGGTCGACACGTCGGTGGTGCCGGAGATCTCGTTCTCGTGCCGGGCGACCAGCACGCCGTCGGAGGTGGAGACCAGGTCCGGCTCGATGTAGTCGGCACCCATCCGGATCGCCAACCGGTACGCCTCCAGCGTGTGCTCCGGCCGGTAGCCGCTGGCGCCACGGTGACCGATCACGATTGGTCGGTCGTTGACCCGGGAGCGATCCGCGTTGGCAGATGGTTCGGCCGCGGCCACGGTCGGCAGGGCCACGGCGGCGGCGAGCAGAGCGCTGGCCACGCCGAGGGTCGAAAGGGTACGTCGCAACGCCGTCTCCTGTCATCGATGGTCCGGGTAAGCAGACCGCCTGTGATTTGCCAGGAGTTGGTCGATGACTGGCCGGCAGATGAATCTCCGGAATGCCCGTTCCCACTCCGGGGCCGCGGGCGGACAGGAAGATTGTCTGGTGCGCCGGTTCTTCCGCAATCCCGTGCGGCTGGTGCCGTTCGCGTTCCTGGTGCCGATCCTGCTCGGCACCCTGTTGCTCATGGCGCGCTGGGCGACCGCCGAACACGTACGCCCACCCGTGGTCACCGCGCTCTTCACCGCCACCTCGGCCGTGTCGGTCACCGGCATGGCCATCACCGACACGCCGAACTACTGGTCCGGCTGGGGACTGTTGGTGATCACCCTGCTCACCCAGCTCGGCGGCCTCGGCATCCTCACCGTCGCGGCGTTGGTCATCCTCGTGGTCTCCAGTCAGCTCGGGCTGCGCAACCGGTTGCTGGTGCAAGCTGAGACGGCGGAGTTCGGCATCGGTGACGTGGGCCGGTTGCTCCGCCGGATCGCGCTGACCGTCTTCGCCTGCGAGGCGGTGATGACAGTGCTGGTCGCCGGTCGGCTGTGGCTGACCTACGACTACCCCTTCGGGCAGGCCCTCTGGTCGGGCGTCTTCCACGCCGTGCAGGCGTTCAACAACGGTGGCTTCGCGCTCTACAGCGAAGGGCTGCTGGCCTTCAGCCGTGATCCGTGGGTCTCGCTGCCCCTGGCGATCGGAGCGATCATCGGCGGTCTCGGGTTTCCCGCGCTCTTCGAGGCGGTCCGCGAGTGGCGGCAGCCGATCCGCTGGGCGGTGGCGACGAAGTTGACCATCTGGGGCAGCGCGGTGCTCCTGCTGGTGGGCTTCGCTGGCCTGCTCGCCGCCGAGTGGACCAACGCGAGCACGATCGGCCAGTACGACGTACCCGGGAAGGTCCTCGCGTCGTTCACCCAGATCGCGCTGAGCCGCACCGGCGGCTTCAGCATCCTGGACATCGCCGCGCTTCAGGAGGAGAGCTATCCCCTGCTGATCGTGCTGATGTTCATCGGCGGCGGCAGCGCCAGCACGGCCGGTGGCATCAAGGTCTCCACGTTCTTCCTGCTGGCGTTCACCATCTGGGCGGAGTTGCGGGGTGAGCCCGACGTGACGATCGGGCACCGGCGGGTGGCCACCGCGAGTCAGCGACAGGCCCTCACCGTGGCGCTGCTCAGCGTCGCGTTGGTGACGGCCGGAACGATGCTGTTGCTGCTGCTCACCGAGGGCGTCCGCTTCGTCGCGGCGCTGTTCGAGATCACCTCGGCGTTCAGCACCACCGGTCTGACCATCGGTCTGGCCGCCGAACTGCCGGCCGGCGGCCAACTGGTGCTGACCGTGCTGATGTTCATCGGCCGGGTCGGGACGCTCACCCTGGGGTCGGCTATCGCCCTGAACACCCGACGCCGGCTCTACCGCTACCCCCAGGAGCAACCCATTGTCGGATAGGGCGTGTTTCGGAAGCGTCGGCCGGCCCGCACGTCGGGAACGCGCCAGTGGAAGCGGGGAGGGCCGAGGTGTCGGCTAGACGGGCGGACAGCGGCGGCATCGTGGTGATCGGGCTGGGTCGATTCGGTTGCCACCTGGCCGGGTCGCTGACCCGGATGGACCGCGAGGTGTTGGCCATCGACCGCAGCCCGGCGACGGTGCAGCGATGGTCGGCGCAGCTCGACCGGGTGGTTCAGGCCGACGCGACCGAGGAGGGGGCGCTGCGACAGTTGGGCATCACCGGTTTCGGGCGGGCGGTGGTGGCCATCGGGGCCTCGGTGGAGGCGAGCGTGCTCACCGTGTTGGCGCTGGTCGAGCTGGGTGTGCCCCAGATCTGGGCGCGGGCCACCTCGCAGAAGCACGCCAAGATCCTGGCGTCGGTGGGCGCGCACCACGTGATCTTCCCGGAGGCGGAGACCGGGGACCGGGTCGCGCACCTGATCGTCAGCCGGTTGCTCGACTTCATCGAGTTCGACGACGACTTCGCCATCGCCACCGTCCGGGTGCCGGAGTCCCTGGTCGGGCGCACGGTGCTCGACCTGAAACCGGAGGAGCGCTTCGGGGTACGCGTGGTCGGCGCCAAGCTGCCGGGCGAACGCTTCCGGTACACCTCCGACGACACCACGCTTCCCCAGGGTGGGGTGCTCATCGTCGAGGGCGGGATCGACCAGGTGCAGCGATTCGCGGGGATGCGCTGACCCTGCTGCCGGACCGGTCGGGGCCGTCGAACCAACTCATCCGACGGCCCCCGAAGCATGGCGACGCGGTGTGGCCTGCCTACTTCTTCCGGTGACCACGCGGCCCCTTGGTCACCTTTCCGCTTTTCCCGGACCACCACCGTTGGCCTTCGCGGGCTTCGCCGGGGCCTTCGCGGGCTTCGCCGGCTTGGCCTTCGACGCGCCGCCGCCCGAACCGGAGCCGCTGGACCCCTTCGCCGCCTTGGGCGGGGCCTTCGTCGTGGCGGCCTTGCTCGGCGGCGCCGTGGACGGTGCGCTACCGGCGACGCCGGACACCCGAACCCCGCAGGTCGCCTCGCCCAGCCGGAACTCCACAGGCAACGGGTTCGCCCCGCTGTACCTACCCGTGAGGGTCACCTTCTCGGCCGCACCGGGGGCCAGCGTGGTGCGCTGGGCCGCCGGTCGGATCAGCACACTGCTCCCCTGCTGGTGCACCGGCGCGGGCTCCGCCTTCGTCACCTTTTGCTGCCCGGGAAAGGTGAAGCTCATCGCCCAGTCCCGCAACTCACGGCCACCGGTGTTGGTCAACGTCAGCTCAGCGGAGAACTCGGTGCCGGAGTCCGTGCGCAACGCGTACGCCACCTCGCAGGGCGCCGCCGCCGGCAGACCCATCCGAGCCTCGGTCGTCGGCCGGTCCCCTCCGCTGGCCGGGCTGCGCGACGTGAACCCCCACATCGCACCGGTGACCGCGATCAGCCCGACGGCGGCCACTCCGGCCTCCACCCGCCGACGCCGGGTCACCCGCTGCCGCGTCCGACGGTCCCGGTTGCGGGTCCGCGACAGCGGCAACGCGTCGGTCGCCGCCGACCAGGGCAGGATCGTGGTACGCGCACTGCCGAGCATTGCCGCGTCCAACGGCCCGGCAGCCGGGGAGACCGGCACCGCCGCGAGCATGCCGGCCGCCTCGGCGAGCGTCCGGGTCAGCTCGGCGGTGGCCGGCCGGTCGGCGGGCCGCTTCGCCAGGCATCGTCCGACCAGGTCGGCCACCCCGTCGGGCAGCCCCGGGACGGTGGGCATCGGCTCCGGGTCGTTGTACATGTGGGCGCGCAGCATCTGCGTGGTCGTGCTGGCCTGCCACGGCAGTCGGCCGGTGAGCATCCGGTAGAGCAGCAGCCCGACGGCGTACACGTCGGTGGCCGGGGAGACCTGGCCGTTGTCCAGCCGCTCCGGGGCGAGGTACGCGGGAGTGCCCAACAGCGTGCCGTCCGGGCCCTTCTCGCTCTCCCCGACGAGCGCGGAGATGCCGAAGTCGACAACCTTGACCCCGGTCGAGGTGAGCATGACGTTGCCCGGGGTGACGTCGCGGTGCACCACCCCGCGAGCGTGCGCGGTGGCCAGCGCCGAGCTGACCTCGGCGCCGATGGTCACCGCCTCCCGCCACGGCAGTTGGCTCTCCCGACCCAATCGGCTGGCCAGCGAAGCGCCGTCGACCAGCTCCATCACCACGTACGGCACGGTCAGCCCGACCTGCACGGACTCGCCGTAGTCGTACACGTTGGTGATGTTGGGGTGGCAGAGCCGCGCGGCGGCCTGCGCCTCGATCCGGATGCGGTGGCGGAAGGCCCGGTCGCTGGCCAGCCGGGACGCCAACACCTTCACCGCGACCTGGCGACCGAGCACCTCGTCGTAGCCACGCCAGACCACCGACATGCCGCCCGCGCCGAGCTGCTCGATCAGCCGGTACCGCTCATCGAGCAACTGCGCGCCGTTCCGGTCCCCACCACCCATGGTGAGCGATGTTGCCCAGGAACCGCCCGCCTACACCTGGAGTATCGGAATCGGTCAGGATTGTCACCCGATCAGGCGGTGGCCAGCAGTTGGTCCACCGGGGCGTAATCGTCGGTCAACACAAGCGCCTCGCCGACGAAGTCCGTCAGCGCCGCACCGGACAGCAGGCTGACCTTCGGGTCCACCTCGGCCAACCGGGCCCGGACGGCTTCCAGCGGCAACGGCGCGTCGGAGCCGACGATGAGGAAGTTGGAGCCCTGCTCCTGGGCCAGCGCTTCCGGCGGCGCGATCAACGCGACGTGCCCGAACTCGGCGGTCACAGTGGCCAACTCGGCGCGGATGAACCGCAGCGGCGGGTAGTCGATGACGTTCTGCACGTACACGCCGCCGGGGCGGGTCACCCGCCGGACGTCGGCGGCCATCTCCCGGGTGGCCAGGTGCCAGGGCACCACCAGGTGCCCGAACGCGTCGCCGACCACCAGGTCACGGCTGTCGGTCGGCTCGCCGGCAACCAGCATCCGTGCGTCACCCACCACCGCCCGCAGGTCCGGCCCCGGTCGTACGCCCAGCTCCTGCTCACTCAGCTCGACCAGCCCGCCGTCGATCTCGAACACCAGGTTGTCGGTGCCCGGTCGGGTCGCGGTCAGGTATCGCGGCACAGTGAACCCACCGCCGCCCAGGTGCAGCGCGTCCAGGCGCTGACCGGCCGGCGCGGCGACGTCGCTGACCGCGCCGATCCACTTCGTGTACGCGTACTCCAGGTGTTTCGGGTCGGCGAGGTCCACGTACGAATGCTGGGCGGAGTTGAGCAGCAGCGTCCGCCCGGTGGGCCGGGCCTGGTCCTCGGTGACCCGGGCGCAGTGGTACGCGGTCTCGATGTCGCACGGGTTGGGCGCCACAGTGGTCAGCCCCGCCCCGGCCAGGCCGAGCACTGCCAGCGCGGCCCGGGCCCGGGCCGGACCAGGCAGCTCGGTGGGCTCCTGCCGGCGCAGGTACCAGCCGAGGCCGATGCCGACCAGCCCGAGCGCGAGCGACAGGGCCAGCAGGATGACGGTGCTGCGCAGCGCGGCGACCAGCACGAACCCGGTCAGCAGGGTCGCGGTGATGCCGCCGAGGGTGCCGATCCCGGAAAGTCGACCGACCACCTGGCCGGTACGGCGCAGGTCGGCGAGCTGAAGTTTCACCACCAGCGGGGTGACAGCGGCCAGCAGCGCGGCCGGCACGAACACCGCCAACGCGACAAGCAGCAGGATGCCGCTCGCCGCACCGCCGCGCAGCACCTCACCGGCGTACCGGACGACGGGCAGGGTGACGGCGGTGGCGATGCCGGCCAGCACCAACGCCGGCGCCAGCAGGCCCCGCGGGTTACGTCGGTCGGCCAGCCAGCCGCCGGACCACGCCCCGTAGGCGATAGCGGCCAGCGCGATGCCGATCACCGAACTGGTCACCTGGAGGGTCACCCCGACATAGGGGCCGACCAGGCGCAGCGCGACGGTCTCCAGCACCAGCACGGCGCCGCTGGAGAAGAAGACCAGGAAGGCGGCCAGGCCGTTGGGCAGCGCCCGGCCGGTGACCGGCACGGGCGGGGCCGGGGGTGCCGGCAGGGCCGCTACGTCGGACGGTGGGGAGCTCATCGTCGCGATGGTACGCAGCGAAGCTGGTGCAACGGGTCAGTACATCGAGAGATGAACATGGTTTGTGTGTGACGCCGCCGGAGAGCCGCTTCCGCTGTACGAGCGCCAACCCGTGCCGGGATGCCAGATCTGCCGGTACCAGATCACGTAGAGCACGCCCAGCCGGTCGGCGTTGCGCACGTGCCAGGCGGCCAGGCTGTCCCCGTACGACTTGTCGCCGCCGGTCGCGTTCTTGTCCTCGAAGCCGTTCGTGGCGGCCGAGAAGTCGCAGGCCCGGCCCTTCGGATGCTCGCCGCCGCCACCGCTGCGCTTGCAGGAGACGTGCCGCTTGTAGCCGGCCGCCTGGGTCTGCTTGAGCGCGTTGAGGGTGCGTGGGGTGATGCACCCGGAGGTGGTCGGGTCCTTCACCGAGCAGGACTCCGACGGCCAGGACCCGTCGGAGTTGCGCGGCGCCGGCTTCGCCGAGGCGGAGCTGCCACCGCTGAAACCGTTGCTGCCGCCGGAGCTGACCTCGGCGAGCGCCTCCTCGGCTTCTTTCTTCTTCTTCGCCATCACGGCGAGTTGCTTCTGCTGCTCGCGGACCTCGGCGTCGATGGCGACCTTGGCCTGCTGCGCCTGCTGCCGGGCTTCGGTGAGGTCACGCAGCCGCTTGCTGTCCCGCTGGGCCATCAGGTCGAGGTCGCCCGCGCGTTGCAGGAACGCCTCCGGCGTGGCGGTGTTGAGCAGCATCGAGACCGCGCTCAGCCGACCCACCCGGTACGACTGGGCGGCCACCTCGCCCACCTGGCTGCTGAGCCCGACCAGCCGACCCTCCAGCGTCGTCAGCTCGCCGGTCAGCGCCGTCTGGCGACGCTTGGAGTTGTCCAGCTTGGCCTTGGCCTCGATGTGGCCCTTGGCGGTCAGCTCCAGTGCGTCCTGCAACTTCTTGCTGCCACCCTCGCCAGGCTCCGCGTACGCGGGCACTGCGGCACCGCCGAGTGCCAGCGCGACGGCGGCGAGCACGGCGAACAGGGCGCGGCGACCGAGCCGCGGGCTGAGCCTGGTCCTGGGCACGAAAGCGTCCTTCCGTCGACCGCCGGCCCCCGATGAACACTGCACGGCGGCGCCGGTCGGCGGCCTGCTGGCGGAGACCGCCGGTCACGATACCGGATCGTGGGCCGGTGACCAGCCCACTGACCCTCCGGCTGTCCCGATGTCGACGGAGCGTCCCAACGTGGTCGCGCAGCGCGCGGATCAGGTGCTGAGGAGCGCGTCGCGCACCTCGGCCCAGACCTGCTCGTTGGCGGCGACGAGCAGACCGCGGCCGTCGTCGGCGGGGTGGTAGTCGACGCCGTCGAACCGGCGGGCGACACCCCCTGCGGCACGAACCAGCACGGTGCCCGGGGCGTGGTCCCAGGGCAGGGTGCGCCAGAAGAGGGTGAACTGCTGCTCGCCGGTGAGGATGTCCAGGTACTCCCGACCGGCGCAGTGCAGGCCGGGCAGCAGCTCACCGAGCCGCCGCCCGCCGGCGCGGACCCGGTCGCGGGTCTCCGGCGGCAGGAACTTGGTCATCGCCGCGCCGCGCAGCTCGCCGAGCGGCGGCACCGTGCCGGTGCCGTCCACCGGTCGACCGTTGAGCAGGGTGCCCTCGTCCACCGAGCCGGCGGCGAGAGTGCCGGCGAGCGGGTCCAGGATCCAGCCGGCGGTCGGCCGCCCGTCGGTCAGCAGCGACACCATCAGGGCGAACGGCCGGCGACCGGCGGCGAAGTTGGCGGTCCCGTCGACCGGGTCGACCAGCCAGACGTCCCCGCTGTCGCGGAGGTGCCGCAGCAACCCCGGATCGTCGGCGACACCCTCCTCGCCGACCACCATCGAGCCCGGCCGAAGCCGGCGCAGCCCCGCGGAGAGCAACTCCTCGGCCCTGCGGTCTGCGACGGTGACCACCTCGCCGGGCGCCTTCTCCGACACGTCATCGTCGTCGAGCTTGCGGAACAGTGGCAGCACGACCTGGTCGGCGGCCTCCCAGAGCAGGCCGCCGACGTCGTCCAGCAGGGTGTCAGCCACGCGGCGGCAGCTTGACCACGCTGACGAAGAACTCGTCGATCTGACGGACCACCGAGATGAAGCGCTCGAAGTCCACCGGCTTGGTCACGTAGGCGTTGGCGTGCAGCTGGTAGCTGCGCAGGATGTCCTCGTCGGCCTGCGAGGTGGTGAGCACCACCACCGGGATCCGGCGCAGGCTCTCGTCCTTCTTGATCTCTTCCAGCACCTCCCGGCCGTCGCGCCGGGGAAGGTTGAGGTCGAGCAGGATCAGGTCGGGCGCCACCGCGTCGGCGTACTGACCCTCCCGGCGCAGGTAGGCGAGCGCCTCGGCCCCGTCGGAGACGACGGTCAGCCGGTTACGCAGCTTGTGTTCCTCGAACGCCTCCTGGGTCATCAGCACGTCACCCGGGTCGTCCTCGACGAGCAGGACCTCGATCGGGCTCTTGCCATCCGCCGGCGCGGTCATCCCACCGTCTCCCTCATGTCACCCGTTCTACCGCTTTCCAGCGTCTCGTCGGCCCGGTCCGGCTGGTCCGGCCCGTCAGCCTGCTCCGTCAGCGCTGCCGGGGCCTCGGTCGAGGGAGTCGTGTCGCCCACGGTCGGGACGTTCGGCTCCCCCTCGGCATCGGCGGCGGTAGCCGCCGCGACGTCCTCGGGAAGTGCCGGCAGGGTGAACCGGATCGCGGTGCCCTCCGGCACGTCGGTATCCACCCAGACCCGGCCGCCGTGGTACTCGACGATCTTCTTGACGATTGCCAACCCGATGCCGGTGCCCGGATACGCGTCCTTCGAGTGCAGCCGCTGGAAGATCACAAAAATCTTGTCGGCGAACTCCGGCTCGATCCCGATGCCGTTGTCCTGGCAGGTGATCTCCCACTCGGCGCCCACCAACCGGGCCGAGACGTGCACCTTCGACGGCACGTCCGGGCGGCGGAACTTGATCGAGTTGCTGACCAGGTTGGCAAGCAGGTTGGTGAGCAGCGGTTCCTCACCCGAGATCACCGGCAGCTCGGTCCAGGTCAACTCGGCGTCCGCGTACTGCCGGGCGGCCTCGGTCTGGCCGGCCACGTCGCCCATCACCTTGTTGAGGTCGACCTCGACGAAGCCGGTGGTGAGCCGCCCGATCCGGGAGAACGCGAGCAGGTCGTTGATCAGGCGCTGCATCCGTTGCGCGCCGTCCACGGCGAACGCGATGTACTGGTCGGCCCGCTCGTCGAGCTGCCCGGCGTAACGGCGCTGGAGCAGCTGGCAGAAGCTGGCGACCTTACGCAGCGGCTCCTGCAGGTCGTGCGAGGCCACGTACGCGAACTGCTCCAGGTCACGGTTGGACCGGGTCAGCTCCTCGGCCTGCTTCTGGAGTTGACTGTTTACCCACTCGATGCGCTCGCGGGCGGCCCGGACCTCGGCCAGGTCGGCGGCGATCTTCTGCCGCATCGCGTCCACGTCCTCGCCGAGTCGGATGAACTCCGGCGGGCCGACGGTGGCGATGCGGTGCTGGTAGTCGCCCTCGGCGACCTCGCGGACCTGGGTGGCGAGGCCGGTCAGCGGGCGGACCACCATCCGGTCCAGCGAGAGCAGCAGCACCGCACCGGCCACGACCACCACCAGGGCGGCCACGATCAGCAGGACGACCAGCACGTTGCTGCTGGTACGCACGTCGGTGGCGGTCTGCTCCCGGGCGGCCAGGACCTCGTCCTGGAGGTCGTTCACCGCCGAGCGCACCTCGTCGAACTGTTGCCGGGCCGACTCGGTGACCAATGCCTGGCCGGCGGTGGTGCCGCTCTGCTCGGTGGTGGTGATCACCGGCTCCGCGACCGACCGTCGCCACTGCGCGACACGCTCCTCGACGGTCCGCAGCTCCTGGCTGATCTCCGGATAGTCGTCGAGCAGCGTCCGCATCGAGGCGGTGACGCTCTGCTCCTGGGCGAGCCCCTCCCGGTAGGGGTTCAGGTCGTCCCGGTCGCCGCTGACCGCGTACCCGCGGATCGCCGTCTCCTGGTCGAGCAGCGCGTTGAGCAGTTCCTGGGACTGCACCCGCAATGGGCCGGTCTCGTTCAGGACAGCGTCGATCTGGGTGCGGTTGCGGGCGGCCATCGCCGCCTCCGCGCTGGCCAGCCCGATCAACAGAAAGCCCACGACGGTGAGCAGGGTGATGACCCGGCGGCGCAGACTCCAGCCGCCGACGACCGGCTTCACCGGCCATCACCCCGGCTGACCAGCAGCATGGCCACGTCGTCGGCGAGCGGGCCACCGTTGAGCCGCTCGGCCCGCCCGACCAGCCACGCCGGCAGCTCGGGCAGCGACACCGAACGGCTGGCCGGCTCGTCCAGCAAGCCACTGAGGCCCGGTACGTCGAGCCGTTCGTTGCCGGCGCCCACCCGCCCCTCGATCAGGCCGTCGGTGTACATCAACAGGGACCAGTCATCGGTGTCGAACTCCAGGTCGTAGGCGATCGGCCGGCGAGGTCGTACGCCCAGCAGCAGGCCGCCGGGCGCGGGCACCGGGGCGACCCGGCCGCCGGAGAGCAGCAACGGGGGCGGGTGCCCGGCCAGTCGGACGGTGGCCCGGTTGGCGTCCAGGTCCAGTCTGACGGTGGCCACCGTCGCGAAGATCTCTTGGAGGCGGCGCTCACTCATGAGCACCTGTTCCAGGGCGGGCAACACCTCGTCGTCCGGCACCCGGGCGAGCACCAGGGCGCGCCAGGCCACCCGCAGTTCGACCCCGAGCGCGGCCTCGTCCACGCCGTGCCCGCAGACGTCGCCGACGATCAGGTCGAGGCGGTCCGGGTGGGTCTGCACCACGTCGAAGAAGTCTCCGCCGATCAATGCGGCGTGCCGGCCCGGCCGGTAGAAGGTGTGCACAGCGACCTGGTCGGTCGTCATCAGCGGTTGGGGCAGCAGGCCGCGTTCGAGTCGGGCCGACTCGGCCTGGCGCAGCTCGACCTCGCGCAACCGGCGGGCGTTCTCGTCGGCGCGCTTACGCTCCACGGCGTAGCGCAGCGCCCGGGTCAGCAGCACCCCGTCGACCTGGCCCTTGACCAGGTAGTCCTGGGCGCCCTCGGCGACCGCCACGACGCCCAGGTGCTCGTCGGTGCGGCCGGTCAGCACGCACACCGCGGCGCCGCTGGACATCTCCAACACCTGGCGCAGCCCGTCCAGCCCCTGCGCGTCGGGCAGGCCCAGGTCGAGAAGGACGCAGTCGACGTCGTTGATCCGCTGCCGCGCCTCCCGGAGGCTGGTGGCGACCAGCAGGTCGATCATCGAGTTCGTCTCGGCGAGCAGCTCACCGACCAGGAAGGCGTCGCCCTCGTCGTCCTCCACCAGCAGCACCCGCAACCGCTCGCCCGGCGGCAGGTTGGCGTGCCGCGCCAGGCCACCGTGCGGGTACGGCACAACTGGGGAACCGGCCAAGCCGGCCCCCCGGTGCGGCCGGGTCACCGCCGCGAGACGCGGGAGTTCGCTGGTGATGTCGGGCTCCTTCCGAGTGCCCTGCTGATCCTGTATTAGACAACGGTCGCACACAACACGATGCCTGCGGCGCGGGCGGGGATGGGGCGCATCACTGCTCGGCCGTGGACAAACCGGGCGGCTGACGGACGCGGGACCTACCGGCCGTCCCATCCGCAGCGCCCGACGGGCAGGATGATCCCACCCCAGGCCCCACCACCCCCCGAGGAGCTCCCGTGGGCGCACCCACCACCCCGGCCACGACGGGCACGCCGCCCCGTCCGACTCCGGGCGTACCCCCTGCCGGCCGCGCGCTGACCCGGCCGCGTCGGCGGCTCGTGGCCGCTGCGGCGGCGCTGGTCGCGCTGGCCGCGGTCGGCGCCGGCAGTCTGCTCGACCTGCGCACCCCGGCCCCGAAGTCGGCCGACGCGCCGGCTGACGCGTTCAGCGCCGGCCGCGCGTACGAGGACGTCCAGGTGATCGCCGCCCGACCGCACGTCGCCGGCAGCCCGGCCAACGAACAGGTCCGCGCGCACCTGGAGCAGCAGTTGCGGGGGCTGGGCCTGGAGACCGAGGTGCAGGACACCGTGGCGCCGGAGGCCGGTCAGCTCAGCGGGGCGGCGGGCGGGGCGACACTGGCCCGGGTCCGCAACGTGGTGGCCCGGCTGCCCGGCACCGACTCGACGGGTCGGGTCTTCCTGGTCTCCCACTACGACTCGGTGCAGACCGGGCCGGGCGGCAACGACGACGCGGCCGGCACGTCGACGATCCTGGAGGTGGCACGCGCGCTGACCACCGGCCCCCGGCCGCGCAACGACATCGTCTTCGTGCTGACCGACGCCGAGGAGGCGTGCCTCTGTGGCGCGGCCGCGTTCGCCGCCAGCCACCCGCTGGCCGCCGACGGCGGTGTGGTGCTCAACCTGGAGGCGCGGGGCTCCACCGGGCCGGTGATCATGTTCGAGACGTCCCGGAACAACGCGAAGCTGGTGGACATCTTCGGCCGGGCCGCCCCACACCCGGTCGGCACCTCGTTCGCTGTGGAGATCTACCGCGCGTTGCCCAACGACACCGACTTCACCGCCTTCCTCGACCAGAAGTTCGTCGGGCTGAACTCGGCGTACATCGACGGGGGCGCGATCTACCACACGCCGTTGGACACCCCGGCCTCCATGGACCGGGGCAGCCTCCAGCAGCACGGCGACAACGCGTTGGGCCTGGCCCGGGAGTTCGGTGGCACCGACCTGACCGACCTGCGCTCCGGGCACGACGCCACCTACTTCCCCGTCCCCGGCGGGCTGGTCCGCTACCCGGGCTGGCTCACACTGCCGCTGGCCCTGCTCGCGGTGGCACTGGTTGCCGCCCTGGGCTGGCTGACCCGCCGGAGCGGCCGGGCCAGCACCGGCCGGCTGGCCGCCGGCTTCGCGCTGGCCCTGGTGCCGATCGTCGCCGCGCCGGTCGCCGCCCAACTGCTCTGGCTGGCGATCACCACGATCCGACCGGGGTACGCGGAGCTACTCGACCCGTACCGGCCGATCTGGTACCGGCTGGCCGTCCTGGCACTCGCCACCGCCATCCTGTTCACCTGGTACGCGCTGACCCGCCGCCGGATCGGCCCGGCCGCGCTCGCCGTCGGCGGGCTGGCCTGGCTGGCAGTGCTCGGGGTGCTGCTCGCCGTGGCGGTGCCGGGTGGGGCGTACCTCACCACGGTGCCGGCGCTGGGCGGCGCCCTCGGCGGGCTGGTCGCGCTGCGTACCCGGCAGACCGGACCGTGGCCGGTGGTGGCGGTGACGGCCGCCGCGGCAGTGGGTGTGGTCATCCTGCTGCCCACAGTGGTGCTGCTCTTCCCCGCGCTGGGGATGGCCATGGGCGGGGTGGCCGCGCTGGTCGCGGTGCTGCTCGGCCTGGTCGCCCTGCCGGTGGTCGACCTGCTGCACCCGCAGGCCGGCGGCCAGCGCGGTCTGCTCGCGCTGCGGGCCCGGCGGCTCGCGGCGCTGCCGGCCGGCGCCGCCGCGGTGGCGGCGGTGGTGCTCGCCGGGGTCGGCCTGGGCGTGGACCGGTTCGACGCCGCCCACCCCGCTCCCACCCACCTGATGTACGCGATGGACGCCGGCACCGGCCAGGCCCGTTGGCTCAGCCACGAGAGCGACCCGCAGCCGTGGACGGACGGCTACGTGGACGGGGTCACCGACGTCGGCGATGACTTCCCCGGGCTCGGCGACGGCGAGCTGCGGGCCGGCCCGGCGCAGTCGGCGAACCTGCCGGCACCGAAGCTGGAGGTGGTGGCCGACGCCACTGCGGGTGGCGAGCGCACGCTGCGGCTGCGGCTCACTCCGCAGCGGGCGGCCCGGCTCGCCACCCTGCACGTCGACACGTCGACCGCCACCGTGCTGCGCGCCGACGTGGCGGGGCGGTCGGTGCCGGTGGAGCCCCGCGCGGGAAAGTGGGGCTTCGGGCTGGTGTTCCACGCCCCGCCAGCGGAGGGCGTCGAGGTCGCGTTGACGCTGCGTCCGATCGCCGGGCAGGTCGCGCTGCGGGCCATGGACGCCAGTGACGGGCTGGACGCGCTGCCCGGCTTCCGCCCCCGGCCGCCGGCTGTCGGCGTCGTCGGGTCGCACAGTTCGGAGATGTTGGCGGTCGCCCGCACCTATCCCCTCTGAGATGAAGGGGTGGTCCGGCGGGAGCTTTCTTCCGCCGGACCACCCTTTTCGATCAGCCCACCGGTTCGGGTTGGCCGGCACCGATCCGGTGCCAGCGATTACCGTCGTGGTCGGTGAAGGTGAGGTCCACCAGAACGGTGTCGGCCGAGCGGAGCCGGTGCTCCGCCGCGACTGTGACGAAGAGGTCGTGCACGTCGCGGCCGGGGATCCGACGGACCTGTTTCGCCGCGGCCAGCCCGACCGGCGGGGCGTCCGGATCGTCGGGCGGGACGAGTCGAGCCAGCACCACCACGTCCAGCACCGGGGCGTCACTCTCGTTGGCGACGGCGACCCGCAGCACCGAGGTGCCGCGAATCTCGGCCACCGCCGAGACCAGCCGAGCCTGGGTGGCCCGGACCCGCAGATCGTCGTTGCGGCGGGCACGGATCTCCCGCCGCAATCCGAGGTAGACGAAGAGCACACTGGCGATGGAGCCGACCGCGCCGAACCAGTCCGGCACGGAACCCCAGTCGACGACGTCCTGGATTGGCGACCAGTTCATGAGTCCATCGTGGATGCCCGTGTCGAGTGCCGCGCACGGCGGATCGGCCGGAATCAGCAGCGAATTGGGAATTACGGCACTGATTTTGGTCAGCCGGGGGGCCTGAACGGAGAGTGTGCAACCCAGTACGGGGGTGGATACGCTTGCGGTCGACATGGTGCGGGCGGCAATCCCTCCGACTGTCCACCATTTGGACAGGATCAAACGCCGCAGCCCCATTGTGAATTCGCCACCGAAGGGGGACCGCATTGACTGCGGACGTTCCACCCGAGGATGCCGGCGTGCCTCGGCCTGCGTACGACCGGCCGAGTCGGGTCTCCGTCGACCCACCGCTCGGACGACTGGACAGCCCGCTGCACGGGCGCGACGACCTGATCGGCGAGATCGTCCGGCCGGGCCAGAATGCCGGGGGCCCGCCCTCGGTGCACATCCTGTGCGGCATGGGCGGGTCCGGCAAGAGCCACGTCGCGCTGGAGATCGCCCGCCGGGCCCGGGCCGACGGCCGTACGGTCTGGTGGGTGCAGGCCGGGCGGCTCAACTCCGGGATGCGGGAGGTGGTCAGCCAACTCGGCGCGTCGGAGACCCAGGTCGACCAGGCGTGGGCCGGGATGATCAGCGCCACCGACCTGGTATGGCGCTACCTCAACCAGGCCGCGCAGCCCTGGTTGTTGATTTTCGACAGTGCGGACGAGCCCGCCAGCCTGGGCCCCACCGACGGAGTGCTCGCCGACGGCACCGGCTGGCTGCGCAGCCCGGAGGCCGAAGACGGCATGGTCATCGTTACCAGCCGGGACGGCAACCGGGCCACCTGGGGCACCTGGTCGGTGCTGCACCAGGTGCGCCCACTCGACGCCGACGCCGGCGCGAAGGTGCTGATCGACCGGGCCGGCGCCCAGGCCGGCGGCCTGGCCGACGCCCGGGAACTCGCCCGGGAGCTGGGCGGGCTGCCCCTCGCCCTACGCGCCGCCGGTAACTACCTGCGGTCGGTCAACGCCAGCCCGGTCTGGCGCGGCTCATCCACCATCACCACCTTCGCCGACTACCGGACGGCCGTGCAGCGTCGGTTCCGCTCACCGCGCGACGCCGCCGACGTCGACCTCGACGAGTCCCTCGGCCTGGAGATCGTCCGCGAGGTCGACGACATCTCACTGGACCTGCTGGCCCGCCGCCAGCTCCAACAGAGCCGGCCACTGCTCAACGTGCTGGCCTGCCTGAGCATCTCCCCGGTGCCCTACGAGGTGGTGCTCAAGCCGGCCATCCTGGCCGAGTCGCCGCTGTTCAAGGGGCTCACCGGCCGGCAGCGGGTGAAGGTGCTGGAGGGCATCGGCAACCTGGCCCTTGTCGACTTCGACGTGCAGGAGGAGGTCACCGACCCGGCGTTCGCGCACGTGCTCTCGCTGCACCCACTGGTGCACGCGATGTTCCGCGACCGCGACGAGGTGCGCGAGCAGATCGCCGAGTACCACGGGCTGGTCATGAAGCTGCTGCTCGCCGCCACCGAGGGGCAGAACCCGGACGACTCGGCGGCCTGGACCAACTGGGACGTGCTGGTGCCGCACCTGGTCGAGGCCGTGCGGGAGTACCTCGTGCCGCAGAAACACAAGCACGACCCCGAGACGGTACGCCGCGCGCTGGAGCTGACCCGGCTCACCGCCCGCTACCTCATCGCGGTCGGCCTACCCGGCTCGGCCTTCGACATCCTCGACCCGATCGTGCGCGGTTGTGCCGCGTACGACCACGACCTGGACCGGCCGCAGGTGCTGGCGCTGCGCCACGAGCTGGGCCGCACCTGGCTGGAGCGCAACCAGCCGGAGATGGCCGACCGGGTGCTCCGCGAGGTGATCGCGGACCGCACCAGGGTGCTGGGCAGCGACGACGCCGACACCCTCGCCAGCCGGCACAAGCTCACCAAGGCGATCATGGCGCAGCGCCAGTGGCCGGAGGCCGAGCTGGAACTGCGGCAGATCGTCGCTGCGGAGGACCAGGTACGCGGCCCGGAACACTGGGACACCATGATCGTGCGGCACAGCCTGGCGCTGGCGGTGCTGGCCCAGCAACGGGCGCCCGAGGCCGAGGAGATGCTGCACGCCATCCTGGAGGTCCGCTACCGGTTGTGGCCGCTCAACCAACCGGAGACCTGGCAGGCCCGACACACGCTGGCTCGCTGCATGCAGGCGCAGGACCGGCTCGACGAGGCGGAGGCCGAACTGCGGGCCACCCTGGCCACAGTCGAACCTCGGCACGCCGACCGCAGCGAGGTGCTCGCCATCCGATCCACCCTGGCCCTGGTGCTGCTGCTCGGGGAGCAGGTCGACGCGGCGATCGAGGTGTACGAGCAGTTGCTGGCCGACCGCCGGCGACTCCTCGGCGACACCCACCTGGACACCCTCCAGGTGGAACACGCGCTGCGCCGGCTGCGCGACGGCGACTGACCGGTCAGTGCGGGGCCGCCGGGCCGAGGTCGCTCGGGTCGGTGTTGCCACCACAGATGATCACTGCCACCCGCTCCCCCGGCTGCGGCACGTACGCGCCACCGACAAGCGCGGCCAGTGCGGCGGCACCGCCCAACTCGGCGGCGACCCGCAGCTCCGACCAGAGCAACCGGCGTGCCCGCACCAGGTCCTCGTCGCGGACCAGCACTGACACCACCTCGGTCCGGCGGGCGGTGTCGAAGGCGATCTCGCCGATCCGCCGGGCACCCAGCGAATCGGTGGCGATGCCGCCCACCTCGATGTCGACCGGCCGACCGGCCTTGAGGGCGGAGTGCAGGGTAGGAATCTGCTCCGGCTCGACCGCCACGACACGTACCGAACCACCGAACCAACTGGCGATACCGGACACCAGCCCGCCGCCACCGACCGCCACCAGCACTGTGTCGATCCCGCCCACCTGCCGCTCCAGCTCCCGGCCGACGGTGCCCTGACCGGCCACCACCTCCGGCTGGTCGTACGCGTGCACTACCAACGCGCCGGTCTCCCCGGCCCGCTGGGTGCTCGCCGCCAACGCCTCGGCGTAGTGCTGGCCCACCTGGCGCACCTGCGCGCCCAACCCGGCCAACCGCTGCACCTTCACCGGCGAGGCGGTGACCGGCACGAAGACCTCCGCCGGCACCCCCAACGACCGGGCCGCGTACGCGACGGCGAGACCGTGGTTGCCACCCGATGCGGCGATCACCCCGGCCGAGGGCAACGAACCCTGGAGCATTCGGTTGAACGCGCCGCGCGGCTTGAACGAGCCGGTGTGCTGGTGCAGCTCCAACTTGAGGCTGAGCTGCCCGGGCACACCCAGATCGGCGCCGCCGACGGCGATGACAGGGGTTTCCCGGACCCGCCCCTCGACAAGGGCCGCGGCTGCCTCGACGTCGCTTCTGTCCACCATGGGGAAACGCCCTTCACTACGACCAGAGGGCCAGTCGACCATCGTCGGTGAGCCCGACGAAACATCCTATGGAGATCCGTCGGCCATCCGACGCGGGACGCACCGTGTGATAGTGCCGCGGATCAAACAGAAAGCCCTCCCCGAGGGTGGGGCGCAACGTCAACGACTGCCTGTCGGCGGCCACCGCCTCCTGGAAGCCGTACCCGCCGGGGACCCGCAACGGCTCGTCGTCCGGCTGCCAGCGCCGCCGCCACAGCACCGTCTCACCACCGGCCGGTGGCACCCGGATGTAGATGTTGAACGCCAACTGGGCCACCACCTCGCTATCGAGCAGCCGGCCCGCGTACTCCCGTACCGCGTCGTCGAAGTGCACCTGGAGCCCCGCGTTGATCTCGCGGACGATGCCGACGTGCATCTCCCGACCCTGCCGCCGCCCGGGCGCCACGTCCGGCCAGGCACCGCGGAACGCGGCCAGGCACAGGTCCCGGGGTGAGTCCGACAGACCCAGCGTGGACCAGCCCTTCTCGGCCGCGCGGGCCGCGTCCCAGTAGTCCTCGCGGAGTGCCCCGGCGGACCGGTGGTCGTTGATGGCCGGACCGAACTTGGCGACGACGGGAAAGACCCGGCTCTCGTCGTAGCGGTCCATCGGCGCGTTGGCGAGGGCGGCGGTGATCGCCTGGCAGCGGGCCGCGGAGAGCAACCCCGGCACCCGAACGGCGGCCAGCCGCCCCGCGATGAGCCCGGCGACATCCGCCCGGGTGATCGATTCTGATTCGACGGCGACGAACAAGGGATCGGTAGTGCTCGAATGCTGCACGGCGGTCCTCCCGTAACGAAGATCCCTCACCGGACGTGTCGCGCCCCCCGACCCGCGCACCGTGCAATGTACAAACCGCAGGCAAGACGCGGTAACCGCAGTTCCGGGCCGCGTGGCGCGCCCACCGCTACCATCGGCGCAACCGGGGAAATCGACACCGAGCCGTACGGCGGAAGCTTTCCACCGATCGGGGAATGGTGACGGTTCTCGGCGTGACGCATGATGCGACTAGTTCGAACGCTGACAAGGAGTTCGAGATGGCAGGCGCCGGCCCGACGGATCTTGACATGCACGCCGACCGCCTGGAAATGGCGCGTCGAATAGCCCGGGAAATGATCGAGTCCGACCATCAGGCTCTGGAGCTCGCCGTCCGGCAGCGCCCACAGTGCTGGTCCCGACGCCCCGCCCGCGCCGACGCCCTCGCGGGCTGACGCTTCTCAGCGCAACAGCGGATACTCCGCCGATGACCCTTGCGCCGCCCCGCACCGACCTCGCCGACCGGCGCTCCTCGTTGCTGGTGCTGGCCGGCTGGTACATGGCCGTCGTCGCGGCATTCGGCCTCTTCCTCGGCACGCTCTCCGGGTCGGTCCCGGCAGACTGCGGCGAGGTGTGCGACTCCGAACGGTCGAGGACGCTGCTCTTCGGGCTCTACGTGGCCCTGCCGGCGCTGTTCCTCGCGCTGCTGGTCAGCCTGTCGACGCTCGCGATGCTCGTCTCCCGGACCGGAATCCGCTCGTCGGCCCTGGTGGGCACCCTCGCCGCGGTGCTTCCGCTGCTCGCCTGCGGCCTCCTCGTCACGATCCTCTGACCGCGCCCCCGTTGATCTGAGTAGTCCGTCGCGTCCAGCCCCCGCCGATCTTGCAGTTTCTGTCGCCGAAAAGCGTGTGATGCCCTTTTCGCCGGGACAGTAAGTGCAAGATCGCGGCATGGGGGCGTCGGCTGCGCACCGGTCCTCGTACCGCAGCCAGTCTGCCTCCACGTCCGGTCCGCTTCGCTCTACCTACAGGCCGAGCGCCACGGGTTTGGTTGGTGCTCCGTCAGCGATCAGTGCGGTCAACGGCGTGGCGAGATCACGTGGCGAGAACAGTTCCGGACCGTGGTGTTGCCTGATCTCTGACAGCGACCACCAACGCCAGCCGATGACGTGCTCGGCGGCGAGTTCCTCGTCGCTCATCGCACCGCGCGGCGCGAACGACGCGGCCCGAACGAGGAAGTAGTCGTTCACGACGCCATCGTGGCCGGGTGCGAACCCGGCGGCGACTATCTCCTGGCGCCAGACCTGAGGCGGGTCGACATCGAGAGCAAGACCGACCTCTTCGCGCAACTCTCGCCGCAGCGCGGCCAGTGGCGTCTCGCCGTCTTCGACGCCACCCCCGGGAGTGATCCAAACGGCGATCGTGCCAGCCGGATCGGGAATGGCGAGTCGTAGCAGCAGAACCCGGTCGTCCTCATCGACGACGACCGCACGCGCCGATCGCCGCAGGTTCACCGTCGACATCAGGACACCCTACGGGTCGACGATCACCGTTGACACCCAGCTCGACGCTGCGCCCTGACGTGCCTGTTCGGCCGTGCTGACGTGTGCGAGGCTTCGACGGTGACTGATCTCGTCATCCGCGCGGCCACCTCGGCTGATCGCGAATTCCTGGTTGACATGCTCGTGGAGGCCATCAACTGGCTGCCTGAGCGCAACTGGTCTCGCGAGCAGATCCTGGCGAATGCGGCGCTGGCTCACTACGTCACCGGCTGGATGCGGCCTGACGACTTCGGCCTGGTTGCGATGGACCCTGCTGATCGGCCAGTCGGCGCGGCCTGGTTCCGATACCTGACCGCCGCTGATCCGGGCTACGGGTACGTGGGTGACGACGTGCCGGAGCTGACTATCGGCGTGGTGGAAAGCTGGAGGGGTGGGGGTGTGGGCCGGGTGCTCTTGCGCGGTGTTCTGGACGCCGCACGAGAACGTGGCATCCGCACCGTGTCGCTGAGCGTGGAGCGGGCGAACTTCGCTGCGGGGCTTTACGCCGCCGAAGGGTTCCGCACGGTTGAGTCGTTCGAGGACGCGGACACGATGGTCGCTGAGATCGGGACCTGAGGTCAGAGGCTGTGCCGTCGCTACTTCCAGCGGAAGTGGACGAAGAGGCGGCCGAAGTTCTTCGAGTCCTTCTCCACGCGGTGGTAGAGCTGCTTGACGTCCTTCTGGTCGAGGAACCGCAGCACCCGCTTCTTGAGCTGGCCGGACCCCTTGCCGGGAATGATCTCGACGAGGGTGGCCTTCTTCGCCACCGCCTCGTCCATGATCCCGCGCAACGCCCGGTCGATGTCCTGGCCCTTGTTGAAGATCTCGTGCAGGTCCAGCTTGAGCTTCATGCCGCAGCCCCCGGCCGGTCAGGTCCCATGTCCGCCATCCTAGGCGCGGCCGCCGGCCCGCCAATCCGGCGACGGAAGGGGCGGCCCCGAAGGACCGCCCCCGTCATGGAACTGCGCACCGTCAACGCCTGCCGCCGAGGCGGGTCTCCACCCGCTCCAGCGCCGTCCGGTAGTCGTCGTTGGCCGCGTACATCGCGGCGGCGATCCGCAGGTGCCGCAGCGCGTCGGTGTGTCGGTTCAGCCGCTCCAGCGTCCGACCGAGCACGTGGTGCGCGTAGTGGTCGCTCGGGTCCCGTTCGACCAGCTCGCGCAGATGCTCCTCGGCCCGGTTGAGCTGGGCCGACTGGAAGTACGCCCGGGCCAGCAGTTGCCGGACCGCCGCGTTGCCGGGTTCGGCGTCGATGATCGGCTCCAGCAGTCGAGCTGCCCCGCTGGGGTCACCGGTTTCGAAGAACATGGTCGCCCGCCGGTAGTCCGCCAGAAGATCCATCTGCCACCTCCTCGGGTCGCACCGTCACCTGTTCCGACGCTGGCACAACACCGGACGTTTGGCGACTGTTCCCGGGGTCGAGATCGGGTCAGTTCGGGCCGCCGAAGGCCGCCGACGGGTGTCGAAGGGTCAGGTGCGGGCGTCCCGGCGTCCTGCGGAAAGTTCCCAGGCGCGGACACCGCCGACGATTCCGGCGGTGTTGGGCACCACCACCACGTCGTCGCCCATCCGGGCCAGTTGCTCGGGCCGGATCAGTCGGGAGTTGCCCCCGCCCAGGTAGAGCCGGTCCCAGCGGAACACCGGGCGCAGCCCGTCCACCACCTGGCGGATCCGGCGGGACCAGAAGGCGTCACCGAGCCGCCGTCGTTCCGGCTCGCCGACGTACGTGTCGTAGGTGGTGCCCCAGCGCACCGGCGCATGCGACAGCTCCAGGTGCGGTGCGAGCACCCCGCCGTCGAAGAGCGCGCTGCCCAGCCCCGTCCCGAGGGTCAGCACCAGCTCGCAGCCGGTGCCGGCGACCACTCCGGCGCCGTGCACCTCGGCGTCGTTGAGCACCAGCGCCGGCGCCCCGAACGCGTCGGCCAGCGCGCCGCGCGCGTCCCAGCCGGACCACTCGGCGAGCAGGTCCGGGTCGACTCGGCTCCGGGGGCCGTTGCGGGTCACGTAGTGCGGGGTGCTCACTACCACTCCGTGTCGGATCATCCCGGGTACGCCGACAGTGATGCGGTCCGCCGTTGGCAGGCGCCCGCCGAGATCCAGCAGGGTTCGGACAAACAGGGCGGGCGGCAACGGGTACGGGGTGGGCACCCGCAACGGCCGGGCCCGCATCGTTCCCGCCTCGTCGAGCACGGACGCCTTGATGCCCCCGCCGCCACAGTCGATCGCCAGTGTGGTCACCACGTCGTTGAGTCTGCCCGCTGGCGGCCGGTCGTATGCGGGCGGCCGGATAGGCTGCCGTCCTGATGAGCGCCACGATGATCGTCAAGGACCTGGCCGCCGGGCACGGCGACCGCCCGCTCTTCGCCGGATTGGACCTGGTGGTCGCCCCCGGCGACGTGGTCGGGCTGGTCGGGCCGAACGGGGCCGGCAAGTCGACGCTGCTGCGTACCCTCGCCGGGTTGTTGCCGGTCGAGGCCGGCAGCGTGCGACTCAGCCCGCCCACCGCGAGCGTCGGCCACCTGCCGCAGGAGCCGGAACGGCGGCCGGGCGAGACGGTACGGGACTTCCTGGCCCGCCGGACCGGGGTGACCGCCGCGCAGGCGGCGTTGGACGCGGCGACCGAGGCGCTGACCGCCGGGGCGGCGGGCGCCGACGACGCGTACGGCGACGCGCTGGAGCGCTGGCTCGCCCTCGGTGGCGCGGATCTGGACGAACGCGCCGAGCAGGTGAGCGCCGACCTGGGGCTCGCCGTCGACCTGGACCACCCGACGACAGGGCTCTCCGGGGGCCAGGCGGCCCGGGCCGGGCTCGCGTCGCTGCTGCTCAGCCGGTACGACGTGTTCCTGCTCGACGAGCCGACGAACGACCTGGACCTGGCCGGGTTGGAGCGGCTGGAGGAGTTCGTCACCGGGCTGCGGGCCGGCACGGTGCTGGTCAGCCACGACCGGGAGTTCCTCACCCGCACGGTGACCCGGGTGCTGGAGCTGGACCTGGCGCAGCAGCAGGTGAACCACTACGGCGGCGGCTACGCGGCCTACCTGGAGGAGCGCGAGGTGGCCCGCCGGCACGCGCGCGCGGACTTCGAGGAGTACGCCGACACGAAGGCCGGGCTGGAGGCTCGGGCCCGCACCCAGCGTGGGTGGATGGAGAAGGGCGTGCGGAACGCCCGCCGCAAGGCCACCGACAACGACAAGATCGGCCGCAAGTTCCGCAGCGAGTCGAGCGAGAAGCAGGCCGCCAAGGCCAAGCAGACCGAACGGCTGATCGAACGGCTCGACGTGGTCGAAGAGCCCCGCAAGGAGTGGGAGCTGCGGATGGAGATCGCCGCCGCACCCCGCGCCGGCGCCGTCGTGGCCACGCTGCGCGGAGCAGTGGTACGCCGTGGTGGCTTCACCCTCGGCCCGGTCGACCTCCAGATCGACTGGGCGGACCGGGTCGCGGTGACCGGGGCGAACGGCTCGGGCAAGTCCACCCTGTTGGCCGCGCTGCTGGGCCGGCTGCCGCTGGACGCCGGCACCGCCTCGCTCGGGCCCGGCGTGGTGGTCGGCGAGGTGGACCAGGCCCGCGGGCTGTTCCTCGGCGACGTGCCGCTGATCGACGCGTTCGAGGCGGCCGTACCCCATCTGTCGCCGGCGGACGCGCGGACCCTGCTGGCCAAGTTCGGCCTGCGGGCGGCGCACGTGCCCCGACCGGCGGCCACCCTCTCCCCCGGTGAGCGGACCCGGGCCGCGCTGGCCCTGCTGCAGGGCCGTGGGGTCAACCTGCTGGTGCTGGACGAGCCCACCAACCACCTGGACCTGCCCGCCATCGAGCAGCTCGAATCGGCGCTGGCCAGCTACCCCGGAACGCTGTTGCTGGTCACCCACGACCGGCGGATGCTGGCCGCCATCGAGACCAACCGGCGACTGCGGGTCGACGCCGGGCGGATCGCCGAGGATTGATCCGTGCCCGCGGGCCGGCGCGGGGTGAGAATGACGCCATGCTCAAGTGGGAGTACGCCCTGCTGGTCCGCCGCCGCCAGGCGGCGACCAACGACCTCGGCTGGGAGGTCGTCTTCGTCTGGTACGGGCCGGACGGCTCGATGGTCGACGTGACGCCGTATGGCGACACCTCGCTGGCTCACCTGAACCGGGCCGGTGACCAGGGTTGGGAGTTGGTCGCGATGAGCGAGGACCCGTCCCTGCCCGGCAACCACGAACTGCACCGCTACCACCTCAAGCGGCCGAAGCCCGCCGACCCGCCGCCTCGCCAGCGGATGCGCGGGGGCCGCCGCACCCTCTCCGGCTGACCCGACCGCGCCGGGCCGACCGGTGTGGCATGAGCCGAGTTGGTCGTTCGCGGCTCGCCGCGTACCCGGGCGGAGCCGATGTCCGCGTTGAGGGTGATGCCGCAGAGTCATCGTGATGCCTGTGTGGCATCGAGACGACTGCGATCCTGCCCCGCATCATGCGACACCCCCACCGATGGGCCGCACCCGAGTCGGCAACGAGGCGGACGAGCGGGGCATAACGGGCGCGATTGCGGGTATCGCGCGGCGGGAGGTGGCCCGAATGGTCGCTTTGGCACAGACTCCGCCCTCGGCCGACCGGCTGCGGGCGATAGACAATTTCCTCGCCCAGGCGTGGACGGACCAGGTCCGCCATGATGATCGGTTGCGGGACCTGGCGGTCGAGGCGCGGTTCGACCGGGGGGTGGCCCATCTGAGCGGCGACGTGGCCGATCCCGCCCAGCTACGGCTGGTGCGGGACCTGGTGGGGCAACTGGCCGGTGTCTACGGCGTCTGGTGCCGGGTCGGCATCGGCGGGCGGGCGCCGGTGGTGGTGGACCTCGGTTGTGGGCCGACCAAACAGTGGTCGAGCAACCTGGGGCTGGACATCTACCCGGCACCCGGCGTGGATGCCGTGGCGGACCTGTCCGGCTCGTTGCCGCTCGCCGACAACTCGGTGGACGTCCTCTTCGCGGTGCACATCCTGGAGCACCTGATCGACTTTCTGCCGCTGGTCGACGAGTGTCATCGAGTGCTCCGCCCCGGTGGGGTGCTGCACGTGATGAGCCCCTGGTGGGGGCACGTGAACGCGGTGGCCGACCCGACCCACGTCCGGCTGATGGACGTGCAGACGTTCAAGGGGATCTGCCAACTGCGGCCACCGGGCACACCGCGCTGGTACCCACTGCACGCGGGCTGCGACGGCGCCTCGATCTTCGCCGACCTGACGCCCCTCCCCCCGGACGCCGACCCGGCGCCGCAGTCCCACCTGGCCCGCTTCTTCGACTAGCGGGTCCCTGTGGATTCGCGCAGTTCCAGGCGGTAGGGGGCGCGGAGTTCCCGGGCGGGGACTGTGGGGTCACCGTCCAGGCGGTCGGCGAGGAGTTGGACGGCCAGGCGGGCGACCTGCTCCTTGTCCGGGGCGACGGTGCTCAACGTCGGGGTGGCGAACCTGCCGTCCTCGATGTCGTCGAAGCCGGCCACCGCCACGTCCTCGGGCACCCGCAGGTCGGCCTCGTGCAGTGCCCGCAGGGCACCGAGGGCCAGCGTGTCGTTGAGGCAGAAGACGGCGTCGGGGCGTACCCCGGAGGTGAGCAGGCCGCGCATCGCGGCCGCGCCGTCGGCGCGGTGCCAGGCCGGCGCGGACGCCACCAGGTCCTGGTCGTGGTCGAGGCCGGCGACGCGCAGCGCATCGCGGTAGCCGGTCAGACGCAGCCGGCCGCTGGCTCCCTCGTCGGTGCGCTGCGCGCCGACGGCAGCGATCCGGCGGCGACCCAACTCGATCAGGTGGCTGGTGATCTCCCGGGCCGCTGCCACGTTGTCGATCACCACGCGGTCCGCCGGGCAGTGTTCGATCCGCTCGCCGAGCAGCACCATCGGGGTGCCGTCCAGACCGGCCAGGTCCGCCGCGGTGAGCGCCAACGGACTGAGGATGAGCCCGTCGATCAGGTGGTCGGTGATACCGGAGGCAAGCACCCGTTCCTGGCCACGCCGGCCGCCGGTCTGGTCGATGAGCACCGTCCAGCCGTGCTCGGCGGCAGCGGTGACCACGTGACGGGCCAGTTCGGCGAAGTACGGGATGTCCAGTTCCGGAACCGCCAGCGCGATGACGCCGGTGCGTCCCTTGCGGAGGTGGCGGGCGGAGAGGTTGGGCCGGTAGTTGAGTTCGACGATCGCTTCCTCGACCCGGGCACGGGTGTCCGGTCGCACGTGCACGTGGCCGTTCACGACGTTGGAGACGGTCTTGACGGAGACGCCGGCCCGTTCGGCCACGTCCTTGAGTCTGTGTCGCACGCCGCAACCTCCCCGAGGTGACGGGCGCACCATACCGTCAGCGGCTTCTCCGCGACGGTGCACAAACGATGGGGGAAGGGCCCCTTGCCGTCGCGAGGGGCCCTTCCCTGTCCCGTCGAATCAGCTGTCGGCGCTCGGCTCCCGAGGCGACGGGGCGACGGCGGGCTCGTGCTGGGCCAGCCGGTTGCGGCGGTGGCCGTAGCCGAAGTAGATCAACGCGCCGAGCAGCATCCACGCCAGGAACCGCAGCCAGGTCTCCACCGACAGGTTGAGCATCAGGTAGAAACAGGCCAACGCCGAGACGATCGGCAGCACCGGTGAGAACGGCACCCGGAACGGCCGCTCCAGGTCGGGCCGCTTGCGACGCAGGATCGGCACCGCCACCGACACGAGGACGAACGCGCAGAGCGCGCCGATGCTGACCAGGTCGGCCAGCGCGGACAGCGGCAGGAAGCCGGCCAGCAGCGCGACCGCCACCGTCATGATCGCCGAGATCCGGTACGGGGTGCCCCAGCGCGGGTGCACCTTCGCGATCGAGGGCGGGATCAACCCGTCCCGGGCGATGGCGAAGCCGATCCGGCCCATCGCCACCAGGTCGACCAGGATGACGCTGGTCAGGCCCGCGACCGCGGCGATGGAGACCAGCACGGCCGCCCAGCCCGCGCCGACCGACTCGAAGGCCGACGCGATCGGGGCGCCCCGGTCGATCTCGGTGTACGGCACCATCCCGACCACCACCAGCGAAACGCCGATGTAGAGAACCGTGGAGATCAGCAGCGTGCCGAGCAGACCCAGGGTGAGGTCCCGCTTGGGCTTGCGCGTCTCCTCGCCCAGGTTGGCCACGGCCTCGAAGCCGGTGTACGCGAAGAAGACCACCGCGGCGGCGCTGAGCACCCCGACGAAGCCGAAGACCGACGGCTCCAGCCCGAAGAGCGCCTGCGTGACCGGCTGCTTGATGCCGTCGTCGCCACTCCCGGCGGGCTCGGCCGGCGGGATGAACGGGGTGAGGTTGGCGGCCTTGACGAAGAACAGCCCGGCTACCACCACGAAGACGCAGATGGCCACCTTGACCAGCACCAGCAGGTTGGTGATCCGGGCGGATTCGCGGATGCCGACGATCGCCACGATGCCGAGGATCAGCACGATGGCGATGGCGCCCACGTTGACGGTGCTGCCCTCCTCGCCGAACCAGCGGGTCGGCAGGTCGAGCAGTTCGGCGAGGTAGCCGGACCAGCCTCGGGCCACCACTGCGGCGCCGAGCGCGAACTCCAGCAGCAGGTCCCAGCCGATGATCCAGGCGACGATCTCGCCCATCGTGGCGTACGCGTAGGTGTAGGCGCTGCCGGCGGTCGGCACGCTGGACGCCAGCTCGGCGTAGCAGAGGGCGGCGAGCAGGGCCACCACGCCGGCAATGGCGAAGGAGATCACCACGCCCGGCCCGGCGCTGTCCCGGGCCTCGATCCCGGTGAGGGTGAAGATGCCGGTGCCGATCACGATGCCGATGCCGAAGCCGGTGAGGTCGACCGCGCCGAGCCGTCGCTTCAGCCCCAGCTGGCCGTCGCTGCCGTCCGCCTCACCTTGGGCTATCACGTCCTTGATTGGTTTTGTGCGCAGCACGGACACCCGGTCACCCCTCCCACCGTGCGACCACCTCCGTGGCGGCCGGTGACCGCCGTTGCTACCCACCGGCGCGATTGGTCAACCACGAACTCTTGCGGCGGTGGCCAGATTGTGAAAATTTCCTACCAGCAACGCGGACATCGACGGCGAATCTTGCCGCGCACCGCGCGAAACATCCGGGAGCCCCAACGAAGGGACAGACCGCATGAAATTGACCCGATTCGGAGTCGCCGGGCTGGTCGCAGCACTGCTCGGCACGTTCGTCACCGCCACCCCCGCGAGCGCCGCACCCAGCGCGGCCGACAGCACCACCACCTGCGCCACCGACCCGGCCACCCCGAAACGGCAGTTCCGGGCCATGTGGATCTCGTCGGTGGTCAACATCGACTGGCCCAGCAAGGCGTCCCAGACCCACCCGGACCGGGTCGCGGCCCAGCAGGCCGAGTACCGCGAGCTGCTCGACCTGGCCGGGCGCCTGCACCACAACGCCGTCGTGGTGCAGGTCCGGCCCACCGCCGACGCGCTCTGGCCCTCGCCGTACGAGCCCTGGTCGGAGTACCTGACCGGGGTACGCGGCCAGGACCCGGGCTGGGACCCGCTGGCCTTCCTAGTCGACGAGTCGCACAAGCGGAACCTCGAGTTCCACGCCTGGTTCAACCCGTACCGCGTCTCCATGCCCGCCCCCGGCGGCGCCGGCGCCGACCTGACGCGGCTCGCCCCCGGCCACCCGGCCCAGCAGCACCCCGACTGGACCTTCGCCTACCCACCGGCCGGCGTGGCCGGCAGCCGGCTCTACTACAACCCCGGGATTCCCGAGGTCCGCGAGTTCGTCCAGACCGCCATGATGGACGCCGTCAAGCGGTACGACATCGACGGCGTCCACTTCGACGACTACTTCTACCCCTACCCCAGCGGCACCTACCAGGTGCCGGACGAGGCGACCTTCGCGGCCCACAACCGGGGCTTCACCGACCGGGCCGACTGGCGGCGGGACAACATCAACCTGCTGATCCAGGAGATGAACGGCAAGATCAAGGCGGCGAAGCCGTGGGTGAAGTTCGGCGTCAGTCCGTTCGGCATCTGGCGCAACAAGACCGCCGACCCGCTCGGTTCGGACACCACCGGCAGCCAGTCGTACGACATCATCTCCGCCGACACCCGCACGTGGATCAAGCAGGAGTGGATCGACTACGTGGTGCCGCAGCTCTACTGGTACATCGGCCAGTACCCGGCCGCCGACTACGCGCGCCTCGTGCCGTGGTGGGCCGAGACGGTGCGCGGCACCCGCGTGCAGCTCTACATCGGTCAGGCCGACTACAAGAGCGGCGACCCGGCGTACGGGCCGTACTGGCAGAACCCGCGTGAGCTGTCCGACCACCTGACGCTCAACCGGTCGTACCCGGAGGTGCGGGGCAACGTGCACTTCTCAGCGGTGCAGGTGCGGGCCAACCGCCTCGGCGCCACCGACATCTACGCGGGCGAGCACTACTCCCGCCCGGCGCTGGTGCCGACCATGCCCCACCTGCCGGCCCGGCCGCTGCTCTTCCCGGTGGTCAGCAAGGCGACCCGGCAGGCCGACGGGGTCCGGCTCACCTGGCGGCAACCCGCCGACGGCGTCGGCCCGCTCGGCACCGCCACCTCGTACGCGATCTACCGGTTCGACGGCACCACGCTGCCCGGCCGGTGCGCCACTGCCGACGCCGCGCACCTGGTCGCCACCGTCCGGGCCACGCCCGGCAACGTCCAGTCCTGGGTGGACACGTCGGCCGAGCCCGGCCGGCGCTACACCTACCAGCTGACCGCACTGGACCGGTCGGCAAACGAGAGCCCCGCCAGCCCGCCGGCGTTCGCCCTGCGCTGACGCTTCTGCGAATGCCCCGGCCGCCTCGCGCGTCCGGGGCATTCGTCTGTTTCAACGTATGTCACCAATAGTTGGCGATGCGCATACCGCCTAGTTGATCAGCTGATCGACACTCATCGACATCCGGTAACCCGCCGGTAACTTCCGTCCCAACCCGCCCACCCCCGCGGAGGTAACCAGTGCCCCGACGTCTCACCACCCTGATCGCCTCGGGCGCGTTAGCGCTGCTCGCCACCCTCGCCATCGCCTCCCCCGCCGCCGCCGTCACCCCCGCCCAACGACTCTCCGTGCTGTCCAGTTGGACCCAGACCAGCGCGTCCAGCTACAACTCGTGGAACAGCGCCCGGGTCAACCGGGCACCCTGGGCCGAGTACAACTTCAACTGGTCCACCGACTACTGCTCGTCCAGCCCGGACAACCCGCTCGGCTTCACCTTCAACCTGGGCTGCTACCGGCACGACTTCGGCTACCGCAACTACAAGGCGGTCGGCCAGTTCTCCGCCAACAAGTCCCGCCTCGACAGCGCCTTCTACGAAGACCTGAAGCGCGTCTGCACCACGTACAACTCGGTCGTCCGGCCGGCCTGCTACAGCCTGGCCTGGACCTACTACCAGGCGGTCAGCATCTTCGGATCGGTAGCGGCCGTCCAGCAGGCCGACATCGACCGCGCCGCCCGAATGAAGGCCCAAGCCGAAGCCAACGCCGCCCCCCGCTAACCCCCCACCCACCCGCGTTGATCAAGAGGTTTCGGTCATCGGGAGCGCGTTTCCTGACGCAAATCTCTTGATCAACAAGGGTGGGGGGCGGGGCAGGGCGGGGGTGGGAGGGCAGGGGTGGGGTGGGTGGGTTAGGCGCGTTCGGTTCTTGTGGCTGGGTGACGGTCGGGGTCGGCGGGACGACGGGGGGTTGGTTGGGACAGGCCGGTGCTGAAGCGGGTCGAGTCCGCAGCCAGGTCCGGGTGTTCCACGTCGAGTGCCAGCGCCGCAGCCTCGTCCAGCCCCAGCTCCGCACCCTCGCCGTACGCGTCGTCGAAGGCCGCGTCGCCCAGCACGGCGCGCAACTCCCCCTGCTGCTCGGCCCAGTAACCGCCGAAGATGCCGGGGGTGGCACGCATGCTCGCCCGGGTGGCCTGCGCGGCCCCGAACAGGCGGGCGGCGGTCAACCGCTCCCCACCGATCGCGCAACGCACCGCGATCGCGTTCAAGGTGTCGCAGGCCCGCCCGTGGTAGCCGTGGCCCATCCGGGAGCGCAGCGCCACCAGCAGATGCTCGTGTGCGGCGATCACGTCGCCACGGGCCAGCGCGACCATGCCGAGCAGCATGTCCACCGAACGCCGGCCCCGCTCCACGGGCCGGGCCGCCTCCACCGGACGCACCGCGCCCAGCAACTCCGCAGCCTCCTCCAGGGCGCCCCGCCGCCAGAGCAGCTCGGCCAGGCTGAAGACCGCGAACAGCGCCTCGCCGACCACGTCCTGCCCGTGCGCCCAGTCGATGACCTCCCGGCACACCCGCTCGGCCTCGACGAACTGCCCCATGTCGACCAGCGGCGCGGCCCTGCCGGCGAGTACCCGGGCCAACAACCCGGCGTCGCCGGCCTGCCGGGCCGCTGCCTCCGCCCGCTGGGAGTAGCGCAGCTCCTCGGCGAACTCGCCGTCGGCGCTGGCATGCAGCGAATGCATGTGGTACGCCGCCGCCAGCTCCGCCTCCGGGATCCGCTCCCCCGTCTCCGCGATCCGTCCGTACAGCCGGAACAGCCACAGCCGCCCCTCGCGGGCCAGGCCCCGCTCCAGCCACCACTGGTCCAGCCCACCCGCCAGACCGAGGCCGGCACGGGCGCTGCCGCCGGTGGCGCACCACCGCAGCGCGGCTCGCAGCTCACCCGCCAGTGGATCGAGGGCATACAACGACAGCGTCACGGGCCGACCGTCCTGGCCCAGGTGGGCGCGGTCCAACGCGTGCGCCGACCAGGCCACGTGCCGGTTCCGAGCGGCCTGCTCCTCGCCCGCCTCGGCCAACCGACGCGCCGCGTACGCCCGAATGGGGTCGAGCATCCGGTAGGTGCTGCCGGCGGCACGCGGCTCGGCCAACACCATCGACTTGTCCACCAGGACCGAGAGCGGGTCCAGCGGATCGTCACCCAGCAGCCACTCCACCGTCTCCAGATCCACCGGGGCGGTGAAGACCGCCAGCCACCGCAGCAGGCGGGCGGCCCGAGGCCCCAACGTCCGGTAGGACCAGGTGACTGTGGCCTGCATGGTCAGATGCCGTTCGGTGGCCGAGCGCTGCACCGCCCGACTCGCCGGGGTGGGCGGTGACGCCCCGGCCGCCGCGGCGACCAGGTCCACGGTGTCCTGCTGGTTGCCGGACCAGCCGCGCTCCACCGGCGGCGGATCCGGGTCCTCCCGGCCGGCGTCCAGGGTGCCGAGGACGTCGTCCAGCCGCTCGGCGAGCTGACCGACGGAGAGCACCCGCAGCCGGGCGGCGGCCAGCTCGATGGCGAGCGGCAGGCCGTCCAACCGCTGCACGACCCGACGCAGGTCGGCGGACTCGGCCGGGTCGGGCTGCCGACCACCGCGAGCCGCCGCCGTACGGTCCAGCAGCAGCGCCACCGCATCGCTCTCCGCACCGTCCGCGCGTGGGTCGACCGAGAGCGGCGGAATCCGCCACACCACCTCGCCGGGCAGGCTGAACGACTCACGACTGGTGGCCAGCACCCGTACGCCGCCACCGCCGGACAGCAGCCGCGCGATCACCTCGGCACAGGCGGCCGGTTGGGTGTCGCACGTGTCCAGTACGACAAGCATCCGACGGCCGGCCGCGTACTCGACGAGGGTGTCCAGCATCGGCCGACCGGGCTCGGGACGCAGGCCGAGCACGGCGGCGATGGCGAACGCCACCAGCCCGGGGTCGGTCACCGAGGCGATGTCGACGAACCAGACCCCGTCCGGGTACGCCTCGACAACTCCGCTGGCCAACTCCACCGCAAGCCGGGTCTTGCCCGCGCCACCGGCGCCCAGCACGGTGACCAGGCGGTGCTGACGCACCAGCAGGCCCAGCTCGATGCGCTCGGTCTGCCGGCCGACAAACGATGTGACCTGGGTGGGCAGGTTGTGCGCCACCGCGTCGGCGGTGCGGGGCCGAGGGAACTGCCGCTCCAGACCCGGCGCGACCAGTTGGAACAGTCGTTCCCGGTCGTCGAAGCCGCGCAGGCGGTGCAGGCCCAGGTCGAGCAGGGTCGCACCCGGCGGCATCGGCTCGGCCCGACGGGCGGTGGACGCCGTGCAGAGCACCTGCCCGCCGTGCGCGGCGGCCGCCACCCGGGCGGCCCGGTGCACCTCGGGGCTGGCGTACTCGCCGTCGCGTGGCTCGGCATAGCCGGTGTGCAGGCCCATCCGCACCCGGGGCGCGGCCTCGGGGGTGGGCCAGTCGTGGCTGGACAGTGCCCGCTGGGCGGTCAGGCAGGCGGTCATCGCCGCTGTCGCTTCCTCGAAGGCCAGGAAGAACGAGTCGCCCTCGGTCAGCAGCTCCGCGCCGCCGGTGCTGGCCAGCGTGCGGCGCAGCAGCCGGCGATGCTCGGCGAGCACCGGGCGGTAGTCAGGGCCGAGTAGTTGAGCCAGCCGGGTCGAGCCCTCAATATCGGTGAATACGAAGGTCACCCAACCGCTCGGGAGCTGGATCCGTGGCGACATGCGAGGAACCTCCGCCCGTGACGTCGGGTTCATGCTGCCTGAGTCCGAACGATCACACATCGTGAGAACGGTCGGGCAAGTGCCGCCTCAACGTGCCACTCGGGCCCGCTCCCGGCAAGGCCAGCCCAACAGGCGGCGGCGAATTGGTCCGATCAGCAGCCGCAGGCGCCGCCGCAGCAGCCACCTGCGGCGGGCGCCGGGGCACCACCGGCGCCACCGCTGCGACCGGTGACCGCGACTGCGGAAAGAAGCTTGACCGTGTCGGCGTGTCCCTGAGGGCAGCTGGCCGGCTCACCGGCCGCCGCCATCGAACGGTTGACCTCGAAGGTGTCGCCGCAGGCGCGGCAGCGGAACTCGTACCGGGGCATGCCACCCAGGGTACGTGGATCTGACGGCTCGCGGAGCATGGGTGATACTCGACAGGTGGTGGACGGCGAGGACGACACGCGTGTGCAACCGTTACGACCGGCCGCACCGCTGGACGGGCCGCTCGAAGGCTCAGGGGCCGCGCCCGACCCGGTGCGCAAGGTGCCACGCCCCCGCCGCCCCTGGCTGAGCGGGCGTTCCGCGGGCGCGCCGACCACGCCACCGGCCACCACGCCACCGGCCACCACGCCGGCTCCGCCAGCGGCGAAGCCCTCCGCGAAGGCCGAGACCGCTAAGACCGAGGACCTCGAGACCGAGGCTGCGAAACCCGAGGATCAGAAAACCGACATCGTCAAGGCCGACGCCCCCAAGGCTGACGACGCGAAAACTGAGGAACCGGAGGCGGGCAGCGCCAGCGGCCCGGCCGCGCCGAAGGCGGCCGGCGCGTCGAGCGTCGACACGCCCGCTGACGACGCGAAGACCGGTGCCGCGGATCCGGCGAAGACCACTGTGGATGAGATCCCGGTCGTGCCGGCGTCCGACCCGGCCCGCCGCCGGCGGGTGCAGTTCGCGCACGCGATTCGTCTGCCGCCGCGCCGGGCAGCGGCCGCCGCGGCCCAGGCGACCCGCGCCTGGGCGCGCCGGCCGAGTGGTCGGTTGACACTGCCCGGCGTCTTCCTGCTGGCGCTGGTGGCCGCGACCGCCGCGGCGGGAGCGCTGCTCGTACCGGCCGCGATCCGCTCACCGCGCCCGGTCGCTGTCGACGCCTCGGCCACGCCGAGCGGGGTGGCAGCGCCTGGGATGCCGTCCGGCCTGCCGACCAGCCCGCTGCCCACCGGGCCGCTGCCGACCCTCCCGCTGCCCTCCGGCGGGTTGCCCGGCAACGGGCTGCCGACCGGGTCGGTGATCGGTGGCCGACCGTCGGACGCCCTGACCGGCTGGGCGCAGCAGGTCGGCGCCAAGGTCGGTGTCCCGGCGGTCGCCATGCAGGCGTACGGCTACGCCGAGCTGGTGCTCTCCCAGACCAACCGCAGCTGTGCGCTGAGCTGGACCACGCTGGCCGCGATCGGTCAGGTCGAATCGGGGCACGGCTCGGCCAACGGCGCGCGGTTGGGGCAGGACGGCAAGGCGGTGCCCAACATCATCGGGCTGCCGCTGGACGGGAAGGAGGGTCGGATGCGGATCATCGACACCGACCGTGGGTCGCTGGACGAGGACCCGATCCTCGACCGGGCCATCGGGCCGATGCAGTTCATCCCGACCACCTGGCAGGAGATCGGCGCGGACGCGGACAACGACGGCCGCAAGGACCCGCACGACCTGGACGACGCGGCCCTGGCAGCGGGAAACTACCTCTGCAAGGGCGGTCGAAACCTGAGCATTGCGGGCGACTGGTGGAACGCGATCCTCTCCTACAACGACGTACGGCGGTACGCCCAGGACGTCTACGACACCGCGAACCGGTACGGACGGGCCAGTCGGTCGTGAAGTGATCGTCTCGATACGTTGGAGAACTGGACACTTCCCCCGGGCCTCTGTTAGCGGCAAGCTAGACGGGTGATGGTGCGCGAGTGGGACCCCAGGACCGCGTCGTCCGCCGAGATCGCGTCGCTGTTGGCCACGCTGAATGCGGTCCTGGCGGCCGACCTGCCGCAGGATCCGCCCTGGCGGGAGGCTTCGCTGCGGGAATACCTCGCCGAGGTGATGCCCGGCGAGCGGCGGATCTCCTGGATCGCACAGGGCGAGCCGACCGCCCCGGGCGACACGGGCGCGGTGCTCGGCCAGGTGCACGTACTCCTTCTGGGTGACATCGGCGTGCTCGAGGTGCTGGTGCACCCGTCCGCCCGGCGCACCGGCCTCGGCCGTGACCTGGTGCTGCTCGCCGCGCGCCGGGTCTATCAGGAGGGCTTCCGGTCGATCGGGGTCGAGGTTGTCGGCGACACACCGGCGGTCGGTTTCTACGAGTCGCTCGGCTTCAACCGCGAGTACGTGGAGACGCGCAGCGTGCTCGACCTGACGGCGGTGGACTGGGCCGAGCTGGCCGAGATGGCCACCGGCATCGGGGCGGGCTACCAGCTGGAGTTCTTCCCCGGCGGGCCCCCGGACGACCTGATCGAGGCGTACGCGCGGGCCAAGGCCGAGGTGCGCGACGTCGACGACGGTGAGCTGCGCCCCAGCTCCTACGACCCGGAGCGGCTGCGGGACAGCCTCGACACGCTGCACCGGCGGGGCATGAAGCCCTACATCGTGCTCGCCCGCCACGAGCAGACCGGCGAGGTGGCCGGCCTGACCGAGGTGGTGGTGCCGGCGCAGCACCCGACCCGCGCCGACCAGTACGACACGATCGTCGCGCAGGATCACCGGGGCTACGGCATCGATCGGGCGATCAAGGCCCGGATGCTGCTGGAGTTGCGCTCCGCCGAGCCGGAGCTGATCGAGGTGCAGACCTGGAACGCGCAGGCCAACGAGGCGATGTTGAAGGTCAATGCGGAGCTGGGCTACCGCACCGACCGGGACTGGTGCGAATACAGCGTGGACGTCGCTGAGCTGGTGCACCGCCTCGATCCGCCACGCTGAGGAATTCACGAAACTGTCCATTAGGGGATGGACGGTGGACAGTCGCGCACCTTAACGTGCGTTGACCCCATCCACCCATCGTGGAGGCCCTATGCGCCCGCGCCGCTCAATCGCCGCGCTCGCGACCGCCACCGCCGCCGTGACCGTCACGGCGCTCGGCGTCGCACCCACCGCGGCCAGCGCCGCGCCCACCGACCTGTTCATCTCGGAGTACGTCGAGGGTTCGTCGAACAACAAGGCGATCGAGCTGTTCAACGGCACGGGCGCCGCCGTCGACCTGGCGGCCGGTGGCTACCAGTTGCAGCTCTACTTCAACGGCTCCACCACGGCCACCACTATCGCCCTGACCGGCAGCGTGGCGGCCGGTGACGCGTTCGTGTTCGCCAGCGCCTCGGCTGGGGCCGCCATCCTCGCCCAGGCCGACCAGACCACCGGGGCGAGCCTCTTCAACGGTGATGACGCGATAGTGCTGCGCCGGGGCACCACGGTGCTCGACTCGATCGGCCAGGTGGGCGTCGACCCGGGCACCGAGTGGGGCGCGGGCGTCACCAGCACTGCCGATAACACAGTGCGCCGGTTGCCGAGCGCGGCCGTGGGTGACACCGACCCGTCGGACGCGTTCGACCCCGCCGCACAGTGGGCCGGCTTCCCCGTCGACACGTTCGACGGGCTGGGCGCGCACACGGTGGACGGCGGTGGCCCGGTCGACGTGCCGGCCACGCTGACCTGCGGCGGGCCGCTGGTCACCGCCGCCGGCACGGCTGCGAGCCGCGAGGTGAGCGCCACCGACCCCGATGACACGATCGTCGACCTGGCGGTGACCGCGGTCAGCCCGAGCCCGACATCCGGCTCGATAACCCGTACCGATTTCACCCCCGCCGACGGGGTGGGCGGCACCGCCCGCGCCACTGTCGGCGTGAGCGCCGACCTCGCCGCCGGGGCGTACACCGTCACCCTCGCCACTACCGACGCGGGCGGTGGCACCGCGAGCTGCGCGCTGGCCGTGCAGGTGACCCGGGAGTTGACCGTCGGCGAGGTGCAGGGTCCGACCACCGACACCGAGTCTGGTCCGAGCGACCGGTCACCGCTCGCGCCGGCGAGCGGCAACGGCACGAGCAGCACCCTGTACGACGTACGCGGCGTGATCACGCAGTTGACCCTGGCCCGCACCTCGGCCGGGGCGGAGCAGCACGGCTTCTTCCTGCAGAGCCGCGTTGGTGACACCGACGGTGACCCGACCAGCTCCGACGGCATCTTCGTGTTCATGGGCACGTTCACGTCGCTGATCGGCGGTTACGTGCCGACGGTCGGCGACGAGGTGGTGCTGCGGGCCCGGGTGTCGGAGTACTACAACTTCACCCAGCTCTCTGGCGCGTCGCTGGTCCGCCGGATCGGCGGTGGGCTGGCCGTGGACACCGCTGTCGCGGTGACCGACGCGGTGCCACCGGCCGTGCTGACCGACGCGCAACGCTTCTGGGAGCGGCACGAGGGCTCCCGGATGCGGGTACGCGCGGGCAGCGGCGCGGTGAGCGGCCGGGACGTCTTCTCCTCCACTGCCGACGCGGAGCTGTGGGTGATCGACCGCGACGATCCGCTGCTGGACCGCGCCGACCCGTACTCCCGGCGGGTCTTCCGTGATTCGCACCCGCTGGACAACGACCCGATTCGCCGCTTCGACGACGGCAACGGCCAGCGGACGCTGCTCGGCAGCATGGGAGTGAAGGCCACCGCCGGGGACAGCGCCGCGCTGCTCCCGCCTGCGCACACCTTCGACACGCTGCGGGCGGACGCGGTGGGCGGGGTCTACTACTCGTTCGAGAAGTACGGCGTCCAGGTCGAGCGGGCGGAGTTCGCCGCCGGGGCCGACCCGTCGAGGAACAACCCGCCGAAGCCTGCCGACCGGTCGCAGGAGGTGGCAGTGGCCACCTACAACGTGGAGAACCTGTACGACTACCGCGACGATCCGTTCGACGGCTGCGACTTCGCCGGTAACGCCGGCTGCGTGGGGGTCGCCCCGCCGTTCGACTACGTCCCGGGCAGTGAGGCGGAGTACCGCGAGCAACTGGCCGCGCTCGCCGACCAGATCGTCAAGGATCTGCACGCACCGGACCTGATCCTGGTGCAGGAGGCCGAGGACCAGGACATCTGCACGATCTCCGGGGCGGCGCTGAGCTGCGGCGACACCAACAACGCCGATGGCGCTCCGGACAGCATCCAGGAGTTGGCGCTCACTGTCGCGGCGGCCGGTGGGCCCGCGTACGCCGCCGCCTATGACCGGACCGGCGCGGACGCCCGCGGTATCACCGCGGCCTTCCTGTACCGCACGGACCGGGTGTCGTTGGCGGCCGCGGCGGCGGACGACCCGCTGCTGGGCTCGGCGCCGACCGTTCAGTACCGCTCTGCGGGCTTGCCGGCCAACGCGGACGTGCAGAACCCGAAGGCCCTCAATGCGGTGTTGCCGTCGGATGTGGACACCTCGACCGGTCGGGACGGGAGCAACGTCTTCACCCGTGCCCCGCAGTTGGGCAAGTTCAGCGTGGCCGCAGCGCCCGGCTCGACCGAACGGTTCACCCTGTACGCCCTCAGCAACCACTACTCCTCCGGCCCGGACAGCAGGGTAGGGCAGCGGCGGGAGCAGGCGCGTTACGGGGCAGCGATCGTCACCGCGATCGAGGCGGCCGACCAGACCGCCCGAGTTGTCTACGGAGGGGACCTGAACGTCTTCCCCCGCCCGGACGATCCCATCGCGACCGGTAGCCAGCCCACTCCCTCGGATCAGCTCGCCCCGCTCTACGAGGCGGGCCTGCACAACCTGTGGGACAACCTGGTCGCGGACGCGCCGGCCTCGGCCTACTCGTACAGTTTCGAGGGGCAGGCGCAGACTCTCGACCACCTGTTCGTCAACGACGCGTTCTACGACGACCTGGTGCAGGTGCGGGCGGCGCACGTCAACGCCGACTGGCCGGCGGAGTTCGCCGGCGACGGGTCGCGGGGTTCCAGTGACCACGACCCGCAGGTGGCGCGGTTCCGGTCCCGGGCGTCGTTGACCGTCGCCGACACGACGTTGGTCGAGGGCAACCAGGGCACCCGGCAGCTCACCTTCACCGCCACCGTGTCTCGGCCGCTGTCCCAGTCGGTGCTGCTCTGCGCCGCCACCGTCGGCCTCACGGCGCAGGCGGGCTCGGACTTCGACCCGTACGCCGGCTGCAAGGTGTTGGCCGCCGGGCAGACGTCGGTGGCGTTCCCGGTGTCGGTGCGCGGCGACCGCAAGCGGGAGGCGGACGAGAAGTTGACGCTGCTGGTGGCCGGTGTGCCCGGCCTACGGCTGGCTGATCCACTCGCTACCGGAACGATCACCAACGACGACTGATCACGGACGTGGTCGTTGACGGCCCGCCGAACCCACTCGGGGCGGCGGGCCGTCGTCCATCCCGCGTCAGCGGTAGCGCCAGAGCTGTGGTGGCGGCGGATCGCCGCGGTGCCTGGCTACCCGCACCTCCCATTGGCTGCGCCGCCGCATCGCGTCCCGGACTTCCCGATTGCGGTAGAACGTCTCGGGCGGGCGGGCCAGCCCGTAGATGTCCGCCCACCACTCCCCCGGCTCGGGGTCGAGGATGGTGTCCAGGTGCGACGGGTAGCGGCGCCCGGCACCGTCGCGCGTGTCTTCCCAGTCCCGCATCGGCCTGAGCACCCGGCCGAACTCGTCGACGACGGCCAGCCGGCATCCGACGACCCCGACTATCCGGCGGAGCAGCTCAATGCTCGGCACAGTCCGACCGGCCTCGACGCGGCCGATGGTCGCGTGGTGCACTCCCGCCCACCGGGCCAGCTCACGTTGGCTCAGGTCGGCGTGACGGCGGACCGCCCGGACGATGCCAACGACCGGCCATGAGGTGTCGGGAGGCTCGCTGAGTATGACTTTCCGCAGCGCGATGCTGTGGCTCGGACCGTCGAGGATCCTGCTGTCGGCGCTGAATGCTCCTGCATCCGGGGGCGTTTGTGAGTCGTTCATGCCGTCACCGTCCCGGCTAGCTCCGTTCCTCGCAGTCCCGATTGGCGGGCCTGTGGACAACGGAAGGACCTGTGGACAACCGGAGCGCCCATCACCGTAGGGAGGGTGACTCCACATGGCCGGCGAAACCGTGGGCATCGAGCAGCACGCCCTCGGCGCGAGGGAGCAGGAGCTCAATCTCCAACCCATTGCCTTTGCTCTGCACCCCGATATGCACCGGTCGCGCTCCGTAGCTGTCGCATCCGCGGGTGCAGAGCAAAGGCTGGGGTGGAGGCGTCGGGCCCGGGGATCGGCGAGCCGAGACGGCGTCTAGGCCACGGATCGGCGAGCCGAGACGGCGTCTAGGCCACGGATCGGCGAGCCGAGACGGCATCTAGGCCAGCGATCAACCAGCCGAGACGGCATCTAGGCCAGGAGTCCCCCGGACGCGGCAGGGAGCCCAGCCGTCACGGCCACGTGCGGTGCCCGCTTCGCCGCGCGCACGTCACGAGGGGTGCGCGCTCAGCCGACGCGCTCGTAGGCGGGGCCGCTCAGTAGCGCTGGCGGAGCAGGCCGGCGGCCTCGACGGCCCAGTAGGTGAGGATGACCTGCGCGCCGGCCCGCTTGATCGAGGTGAGCGTCTCCAGCATCACCCGTTCGCGGTCGATCCAGCCGTTCGCGGCGGCCGCCTCGACCATCGCGTACTCCCCGGAGACCTGGTAGGCGGCGACCGGGACGTCCACCGCGGCCCGCACCGCCGACACCACGTCGAGGTAGGGCAGCGCCGGCTTGACCATCACCAGGTCCGCGCCCTCGGCCACGTCCAACGCGACCTCGCGCAGCGACTCACGCAGATTCGCCGGGTCCTGCTGATAGGTGCGCCGGTCGCCCTCCAGCGCCGACTCCACCGCCTCCCGGAACGGGCCGTAGAAGGCGGAGGCGTACTTCACCGCGTACGCCAACACGGAGACGTCCTGGTAGCCGGCGGCGTCGAGGGCCCGGCGTACCACGCCGACCTGGCCGTCCATCATCCCGGACGGCCCGACCATGCCGACCCCGGCGGCGGCCTGGGCCACCGCCATCTCGGCGTACGCGCCCAGGGTCGAGTCGTTGTCGACCTCACCGTCGGGGGTGAGCAGCCCGCAGTGCCCGTGCGAGGTGAACTCGTCGAGGCACAGGTCGCTCATCACCACAGTGGCGTCGCCCACCTCGGCCACCACGTCACGGATGGCGACGTTGAGGATGCCGTTCGGATCGATGCCGCCGGAGCCGGTCGGGTCCCGCTTTTCCGGCACGCCGAAGAGCATGATCCCACCGACACCGGCCTGGACCGCCTCGGCCGCCGCCTTGCGCAGCGAGTCCCGGGAGTGCTGGAGCACCCCCGGGAGCGACCCGATGGCCCGGGGCTCGGTCAGCCCCTCCTTGACGAACATCGGCACGACCAGCTCGGCCGGGTCGACCCGGGTCTCGGACACCAGCCGGCGGACCGCCGGGTTGCGGCGCAGCCGGCGGGGCCGGATCTCGGGGTACGACATGGCAGGCCTCCTCGAACGACTACCGGAAGCGCAGAGCGGTCGGGCCCTGCACCTTCGAGCCACGGCGCTGCTTGGCCGGCATGGCGGCCAGCTTCTCCCGCAGCTCGACGGCGTAGGCGGCGAGCGCCTCCACCAGGTCGGGCACCGAGGCGTGCGGCGGCTGGACGTCGACGCGCAGGCCGAACTCCGTCGCGGTCTCCGCCGTCTTGGGCCCAATTACCGCAACAACGGTCCGGGCGTGCGGCTTCCCGGCGATGCCGACCAGGTTGCGCACGGTCGAAGATGAGGTGAAGAGCACCGCGTCGAACCCGCCCGACTTGATCGCGTCGCGGATCTCGGCGGGCGGCGGAGCGGCCCGCACCGTCCGGTACGCGGTCACGTCGTCGACCTCCCAGCCGCGCTCGGTGAGCCCGGCGGCGAGGGTCTCGGTGGCGATGTCGGCGCGCGGCAGCAGCACCCGGCCCACTGGGTCGAGGATCTCGTCGTGCGGCGAGAACTCGGCCAGCAGGCCCTCCGAGGACTGCTCCCCGGTGGGGATCAGCTCCGGCTGGATGCCGAACGCGCGGACCGCGTCCGCGGTCGCCTCGCCGATGCAGGCGATCTTGACGCCGCCGAAGTGCCGGGCGTCGAGACCGTGCTCGGCGAACTTCTCCCAGACCGCGCGGACCGCGTTCACCGAGGTGAAGATCACCCAGGCGTACCGGCCGTCGACCAGACCCTTGACCGCCCGCTCCATCTGCGCCGGGGTGCGCGGCGGCTCGACCGCGATGGTCGGCACCTCGCACGGGATCGCCCCGTACGCGCGCAGCCGGGCGCTCATCGCGCCGGCCTGCTCCTTGGTCCGGGGTACGAGCACCTTCCAGCCGTACAGCGGGCGGTTCTCCCACCAGCTCAGCTTGTCGCGCTGCCCCACGCCGACACCGACGGTGAGCACCACCCGGCCGGTGAAACCGAGCGCGGCGGCCACGAAGCTGTCCACTGTCGACGTGGTCGTGTACTGGGTCTCGCCGGTGCCGTCGCCGGTCACCCCGACGCCGGTGGTGCCGTCGACCCCGGCGGCGAGCAGCCCGTCCCGGACGGCGGCGAGGTCACCGGCGTCCACGGCGAGCGCGAGCGAACCCCGGCCGACGGCCGTGGCCAGCGCCTCGAAGTCCAGCGCGCTGACGTCCTCGACGTCGGCTGCCGTACGCACACCCGGCAGCGGGACCCCGGCGTAGGTGGCCACGCCCTCGGCCTGGCCGACGCCGGGCACCACCTCGAAGTGGGCGGCGGTGCGGGCCACCGCCTGCACCTCCTTGACCACCGAGTCGTGCCCGAACGGGTCGCCGGCGACCAGGTGCACCGCGTTCAGCCCGGAGCGGGCCGCGGAGATCAGCACCTTCGCCACGTCCCCCGGCGCGCCCTCGGCCGGGGTGAACTCGGCATCGTCCCTGGCCTCGGCGCGAACGACGGTGAGCAACGACTCTGGGACTCCCCGGTCGTAGATCACCTGGTCGGCGTCGACCAGGGCGTCGTGGGCCCGACGGGTCAGCAGGCCCGGGTCACCGGGGCCAGCCCCGACGAACGCGATACGGCCGACGGGCTTACGGGTGCGGGTCATTCTGTGCTCCCAAATTGCTGGGTCCCCGGGCCGGTGTGTCCTTCGTGGCCGAGGATCGAGTCGGCGCCGAGCTCGAGGAGTTCGGCGGCGAGTGCCTTACCGATCTCCGCCGCGTCGGCGGGCGTTCCGGTGCGGGACAGCCGGAGGTCACGAGTACCGTCCGGGCTGATCACCGCCCCGCGCAGGTAGATCTCATCGCCGGTCTCGCCTTCGGCGAGCTCGGCATAGGCGGCGACGGGTGCGCTGCACCCGGCCTCCAGGGTTGCCAGAAACGCACGTTCCGCGGTGACCGCGGCACGCGACGGTGCGTGGTCGAGCACGGCGAGCAGCTCGACCAGGTCCTGTTCGTCGACCCGGCACTCCACGGCCAACGCGCCCTGAGCGGGAGCGGGCAGCATGAGCATCGGGTCCAGCGACTCGGTGATCACGTCCAGCCGGCCGAGTCGGGCCAGGCCGGCCCGGGCCAGGACGACGGCGTCGAGGTCGGCCTCGGGGCCGAGCACCCGCGCCAGGCGGGTGTCGACGTTGCCGCGGATCGGGGTGACCTCCAGTTGCAGGCCGAGGGCGTGCAACTGGGCGATCCGACGCAGCGCGCCGGTGCCCACTGTGGCCCCGGGCGGCAACTCGGCGAGCGTTCGGCCGTCGCGGGCCACCAACGCGTCGCGCGGGTCCTGCCGGGCCGGCACCGCCGCGATGTGCAGCCCACCGGCGGCGGCCGTGGGCAGATCCTTGTACGAGTGCACCGCGAAGTCGATCGTGCCGGCGGTCAGCGCGTCGCGCAGGGCGGAGACGAAGACCCCGACGCCCAGCCGGTGCACCGGCGCGTTGGAGCGGTCGCCTGCGGTGACGACCTCCACCAGCTCGACGGGGCGCCCGGTGGCGGCGGTCACCGCCTCGGCGACCTGGCCGGACTGGGCCATCGCCAGGGCGCTGCCCCGGGTGCCGAGGCGCAGGGGGGCGGTCATCGCGCACCTCCGGTGGGTGGGGTGGGCTCGGCGGCGTCGGCTCCGGACACCGGGTCGGTGCCGGGGAGCGCCATGCCGAGGTCGGGGGTCAGCACGTCCGGGACGGTGTCCACCGGCGAGGTCTGCGGCACCTCGAGGTCGAACAGCTCGCGCAGCAGTGCCGCGTACTGGTCGCCGCCGGGCTCCGCGGCCAACTGGCGGACCTTGACGGTGGGCTGGTGCAGCAGCCGCTGCACGACCCGGTGCACAGTGCGGGCCACCTCGGCCCGCAGGTCGTCGCCGAGGTCGGGACGGCGCTGGGCCAGTCGGCGCAGCTCGGCGGTGACCACGTCGTCGGCCCGGCCGCGCAGCGCTGCCACTGTGGGTGCCACGTCGGCACCGCGCAGCCAGGTGAGGAAGCCCTCCACCTCGCTGAGGACGATGCGTTCGACGGCAGCGGCGTCGGCAGCCGCCGGACCGTCGGCGAGCAGCGTCGCCATCCGGTCGATGTCGATCACCTCGACGCCGGTCAGCTCGGCGACGCCCTCCTCGACGTCGCGCGGAACGGCCAGGTCGAGCAGGACCAGCGGGCCCCGGGACGGGTCGCGGTCGGCCAGCGCCGCGGTGACCACCGACCGGGTGAGGACCGGTTCGGTGGACGCGGTGGCGGCCACTACGATGTCCACTGTGGAGAGGGTGTCGGCCAGCTCGGTCATCGGCGCGGCGCTCGCCCCGTACGACTCGGCGAGCCGGACGGCCCGGTCGGCGCCCCGGTTGCTGACGGTGAGCGGCCCGGCGCCCAGCCGGGACAGCGTGGCCACCCCGAGCGAACCCATCGCACCGGCGCCGACCACCAGGGCCGGGTGGCCGACGAGGTCGCCGTCGAGGTGCCCGGCGGCCAGTTCCAGGGCGGCGGTGACGACGCTCTGGCCGGCCCGGTCGATGCCGGTCTCGGCGTGGGCCCGCTTGCCGACCCGCAACGCCTGCTGCATCAGCTCGTGCAGCAGCCGGCCGGCCGAGTCGGCGCCGGTGGCCCAGTGGTACGCGTCACGCAGTTGGCCGAGGATCTGCGCCTCGCCCACCACCATCGAGTCCAGACCGGTGGCGACCCGGAAGACATGGTCGACGGCCGCGGTGTCGTAGTGCACGTACAGGTGGCTGGCGAGCGCGGTCGGCGAGCTGCCGGCCTGCTCGGCCAGGACGGCGCAGACGTCGCCGAGCCCACCGTGGAAACCGGACACGGCGGCGTAGACCTCCACCCGGTTGCAGGTGGAGACGATCACCGCCTCGGCCACGTACGGCTGGGCGACCAGGCGGTCCAGTGTGCGGGTCAGGTCGGCGGGGGGCACTGCCAGCTGCTCCAGCGTGGCGACCGGGGCGGTCCGGTAGGACGCGCCGACGACGAGCAGTTTCACGTGCCTATCGCCTCCTGGGTGTCGGTGGCCGCGAACCCGCCCGGCAGGGCGGTGAGAGCGGTCCCGCCGGTGGCGGGCAGCGCGGTCAGCGACGCCTTGCGGTGCTCGTGGAAGGACAGAATCTGCAGCTCGATGGCGAGGTCGACCTTGCGCACGTCGACCCCCTCCGGAACCGAGAGTACGCACGGCGCGAAGTTGAGGATGCTCGTCACGCCGACGGCGACCAGTTGGTCGGCGACCTGCTGGGCGGCGGCGGCCGGGGTGGCGATCACGCCGATCGCGAGGGATTCCTCCGCGGCGACCGTCGGCAGGTCGTCAACATGCCGGACTACCAGGCCGTTGATCTCCTCACCGACCCGGGAGGGATCGGCGTCGAGCAGTGCGGCGATCCGGAAGCCCCGGCTGGCGAAGCCGTCGTAGCCGGCCAGAGCGTGACCGAGATTACCCACGCCGACCAGCGCGACCGCCCGACGTTGGGTGAGCCCGAGCACATACTCGATCTGCTCGATCAGCAGAGCGACGTCGTAACCGACGCCCCGGGTGCCGTACGAGCCGAGGTGGGAGAGGTCCTTGCGGAGCTTGGCGGAGTTGACCCCGGCGGCTGCGGAGAGACCCTCGCTGGAGACCGTCTCGTGCCCGGCGTCGGCGAGGTTGTGCAGCGCGCGCAGGTACTCCGGGAGCCGAGCGACGGTCGCCTCGGGCAGATCCGGGAGCGCCGGTACGGCACCGGCGCGGCCGGGCGCGCCTGGGTGACGGTGCTGACTCATGAGACTCCGTGCGGTGCGATCCTCGGCCAACTCCGCTGGTCGGCCGTTTGTGGACTCCCGCTGGCGACCGAGGTTGCCGGCTGTGCTAGCAGGGCGCGTCGGAGTCACAGCGTAGGCGCTTGTGAAGACGTGCACAAATCGCGATCTTGTCGCTGCGTGGCGCGACCTCACCAGCCCCTCCATTCCACAAGATCGATTGAACGGCCTGGTCCGCTCGCCGCCCGGGCGATTATTGCTCAATCCCGACTTCTCTGACCAATCCCGCGCCGGCCCTGCGTGCGCCACCGCCAGGTCCCGCGATCTTGCACTTGCTGTCCCCGCCTTTCCCCCGTACCCGGGCAAATCCCCAACAGCAACTGCAAGATCGACGGGATCGGGGCGGCGGCGGGGGGCGGGGTGCGGGGGTGGGGGGTGGGGTAGGGGCAGCACTACGGAGGAGAGGCGGGGTTTCGGGATGGGGACACCGAGCCCAGATGCCTAGCCTTTGAGCATGACCGCCGTTGCCGCCACCAGCGACCGACCGACGCTGGCACCGAGCATCCCCCGCCAGCTCTTCGTCGACTCCGGGTACGTGCTGCTCGGCCTGCCCCTGGCGCTGGCCAGCTTCGTCGTCCTCGTCGTCGGCCTCGCGGTCGGCATCGGCCTGGTGGTCACCGTGATCGGCCTGCCGATCCTCAGCGGCACCCTCTACACCGCCCGTGGGCTGGCCGACGTCGAGCGGCTGCGGCTGCCCGCCGTGCTCCACCAGCCCCGGATCCGGCCGCACTACCGGCTGCCGGAGGCGGGCGCGAACGCCTGGCGGCGGATCTTCGTGCCGATGCGGGACGCCCAGTCCTGGCTCGACCTGGCGCACGGCATCCTGCGGCTGATCGCGGCGGCGGGCACCTTCGTGGTGACGCTGTCCTGGTGGGCCGCGGCGATCGCCGGCTCGCTCTACTGGGCGTACGACTGGGCCCTGCCCCGGGCCGACGGCGAGGGGGATCAGGATCTGGCGCAGCTGCTCGGCCTCGGCGACTCGACCACCGCCCGGATCGGCCTCTACACCGCGCTCGGGGTGTTCTTCCTGATCACCCTGCCGATCGTGGTGCGGGGTTGCGCGCTGCTCCAGGCCAGCTTCGCCAAGGCGATGCTGACCGGGGTGGCCGAGATGCGCGACCGGATCACAGTGCTGGAGGAGCAGAAGCGGGCGGCCGTTTCCGCCGAGGCCTCCGCGCTACGCCGGCTGGAACGTGACATCCACGACGGCCCCCAGCAGCGCCTGGTCCGGCTGGCGATGGATCTCAGCCGGGCCCGGATGCAGCTCGCCTCGGACCCGGAGGCGGCCGGTCGCACCATCGACGAGGCGGTCACCCAGACCCGGGACACGCTGGCCGAGCTGCGGGCGCTGTCCCGGGGCATCGCGCCGCCGATCCTGGTCGACAGGGGCCTGCCCAGCGCTCTGGCCGCGATCGCCGGCCGCGGGCTGATTCCGATCGAGCTTCAGGTGGACCCGCAGCTCGGCACCCCGGCCGGGCGGCTCGACCCGGCGGTGGAGAACACCGCGTACTTCGTGGTGTCCGAGGCGCTGACAAACGTCGCCAAGCACAGCCGGGCCACCGAGGCCACGGTGGCCGTGGCCCGTAAGGGCGCCCATCTGAAGGTGCGGGTGGGCGACGACGGGCAGGGCGGCGCGCACCTGGCCAAGGGGCACGGGCTGGCGGGCATCGCCGACCGGGTCCGGGCCGCCGGTGGCGAACTGGTGGTGGTCAGCCCGACCGGCGGTCCCACCGAGATCCGCGCCGAGCTTCCCCTGTGAGCGCGAGGAGTGAGCCGGGTTTGCGAGCCCCGCAGCCGCGACCAACGGAGATGCTGTGATCAGTCCCGCGCCGCACCCCCACCACGGGCAGGACGTGGTAGACAACACAGCAATGCGCATCGTGATCGCGGACGACGCCGTCCTGCTCCGGGAGGGGCTGGTCCGACTGCTGACCGAGAGCGGGCACCAGGTGGTGGCCGCCGTCGGGGACGGTGACGCCTTGGTCGAGGCGGTGGTCGAGCACCGGCCCGACGTGTCGATCGTCGACGTCCGGATGCCGCCGTCGCACACCGACGAGGGGCTGCGGGCTGCGGTGGAGGCCCGCCGGCTGGTGCCGCGTACCCCGATCCTGGTGCTCTCCCAGTACGTCGAGGTGTCGTACGCCGATGATCTGCTCGCCACCACCGGCGGCGCCGGTGGTGGGATCGGCTACCTGCTCAAGGACCGGGTGGCAGCGATCGACGAGTTCCTGGACGCGCTGCGGCGGGTGGCGGGCGGCGGCACTGTGCTCGACCCGGAGGTGGTGGGTCAGCTCTTCGCCCGACGTCGCCGCGACGACCCGCTGCGCGAGCTGACCCCCCGCGAGCGTGAGGTGCTCGCCCTGATGGCCGAGGGACGTTCGAACACCGCCATCGCGCGCGCCCTGGTGGTCAGCGACGGCGCGGTGGAGAAGCACGTGCGCAACATCTTCACCAAGCTCACCCTGCCGCCGGACACCGAACAGCACCGGCGGGTGCTGGCCGTCCTCACCTATCTGCGGAACTGACCTCCCGGGCCAGGGCCACCGCGTCGGTGAGGGTGTCGGCCACCGGGTGACCGGAGGCGCGCAGCCGAGCCGGGTCGGTGAACCCGCCGGTGTAGAGGACGGCACGGCCACCCACAGCGAGCGCCGCGTCCGCGTCGTCGATGGAGTCACCGATCAGCACCACCGAGGCGCCGTCCACGCCCAGTTCGGCCAGGTGCACCTGGAGCGACTCGGCCTTGTAGCCGCCGCCGACAGTGGCCCGCAGCCCGTCGACGCGGGTGAAGTGGCCGGTCAACCCGTACGTGTGCACTGTCGGGACTAGCTCCTCGTGGAACCACATGGACAGCAGGCTCTGGCTGCCCGGCCAGGCAGCCATCGCGTCGCGCGCGTCGGCGGCCAGCTCGCAGGTGGTCAACCCGGTGCGGTACGCGTCGTGGAAGATCTTGTCCAGTCGGCCGAACTCGTCGTCGTCCACTGCCTGCCCGAGCACCTCGGCGTAGTACTCGGCGATCGGCCGGCGGAACCGCACCCGGTGCTCGTCCGAGGTGACCGTCGGCCCACCCAGGCTCGCGAACACGACGTTGGTGGCGGACACCACCAGGCTGAGGTCGTTGAGCAGGGTGCCGTTCCAGTCCCAGACGAGGTGCGGGTGCGCAGAGGTCATCAGAGCACCATAGGCACCTGTCAGAGCTGCGGCGTGGTCAGGTCCCGCAGCAGCCGGTCTTCCTCGACCCGCCAGTAGCCGTGCTCCTTGCCGTCGAGCATCACCACCGGCAGCCGGTCCCCGTACTCCCGCTCCAGACCCTCGTCGCCGGTGACGTCCCACTCGACCCACTTGTCGCCGGTGACCGCTACCACCCGGTCGAGCGCCGCCTTGGCGTCGTCGCACAGGTGGCAGCCGGGTCGGGTGATCAGGGCGAGTCGGGCGTCACTGGCCATCGGTTACCTCCGTGCAGTCGGTCGGCGTCGCCGACCGGAGTTGGGTCTTGCGTACCTTGCCGATCGCCGAGTGCGGCAGGGCGTCGACGAACTCGACAGCGGTCGGGCACTTGAAGCGGGCCAGGTTCCGTGCGCAGTGGGCGAGCAACTCCTCGCTGGTCACCGGTCGGCCCTGCGCCGGCACCACGTACGCCCGCACAGTCTCGCCGGTCCGCGGGTGCGGCACACCCAGTACCGCCGACTCGACCACCCCGGGGTGCCCGGCGAGCACCAGCTCGACCTCGTGCGGATAGACGTTGAACCCGTTGACCAGGATCAACTCGCCGAGCCGGTCGACCAGGAAGAGGTCCCCGTCCTCGTCGGCGTAGGCGATGTCTCCGGTGCCCCACCAGCCGTCGGCGTCCGGGCCGCCCCGACCGTCGGGCCAGTAACCGGTGAAGAGGTTGGGGCCGGACACCACGATCTGCCCCGGGTCGGTGCCCGGCGCCACGTCGGAGATGTCCAGCTCGTCCGGGTCGTCGTCGGGGACGGCCAGCCCGTCGCGCCACAGGTCCGCCCCGTCGGCGCCGACCAGGCGTAGCCGCACCCCGGGCAGCGGCCGGCCGATCGAACCCGGCTTAGCCACGCCGCCGACCAGGGTGGAGGTGAGCACCGGCGCGGTCTCGGTGAGGCCGTACCCGATGTGCACCTGATGCCCGGTGACCTCCGTGAAGCGCGCCGCGACAGCGGGTTCGAGGGGTGCCGCGCCGCACACCGCCACCCGCACCGACGCGGTCGCCGCGCGGGCCGTGGCCGCGCCGGCCCAGGTCAGGAACATCGACGGTACGCCGACCAGCACGCTGACCCGGTGCCGCGCGACCTCGTCCAGCCCTGCCGTCGGGCCCGGCTCGTCAATTAGCACGCCGGTCGCGCCGTGGTGCACGACAGCACCGAGCCCCGAGTTGAGCCCGTACGCGTGGAACAGCGGCAACGCCAGAAGAACAGTGTCGGTCGGCCCGACCACCGGCGGCTTGATCTCCGCGACCTGTTCGTGGTTGGCGAGCAGCGCCTGGTGCGACAGCATCGCCCCCTTGGGTCGCCCCTCGGTGCCGGAGGTGTAGAGCAGTACAGCCAGGTCGAAGCCGCCGCGTCGCGGGCGGGGTGCCGGTCCGGGCGCCTCGGCGGTCGGTGGCGTGCCGTACACCGAGGCGAGCGCGGGCAGCTCGGCGGCCACGTCGGCGACCAGCCCTCGAACGTGGTCGGTGGCGATGAGCACCGACGCGCCGGAGTCGGCCAGCACGTGCCGTAGCTCCGGGGCGGTGAGGCCGGGGTTGACGGGCACTGTGACCAGCCCGGCGCGGAGGGCGCCGAGCCAGGCGATCACGAAGTCCGGTGTGTTGGGCAGCGCGATGGCGACGCGTGGCGGCGTACCGGCGGGGTCGGTGGGAGGCGCGGCGGCGGACAGGCCGTGGGCGGCGGCGTCCACCGCGGCGTCCAGTTCGGACCAGCTCAGTGTGTGCTCACGCCAGTGCAGCGCGGGCCGGTCGGCGCTGTCGAGAGCCGCCCGGCGGACCCGGTCGGCGAGGTTCGGCGCGGGGCTTTCCGAGGCGTCCTGCACGGTGATCGAGTCTGGCACAGCGGACGGCGACGGGCCACGCCCGATGGGCGGGGCCACGGGCGGGAGACGACACCGCGACAGTCCCATGTACGGGACTGTCCGGTGTGCCACCGGCGATCCGATCAGGTCCTGTCGATGGGACGTGCGACGCTGACCACGGGCAGTTCGGCCGCCCGGTCCGGCCGGGCGACGCGGCGGGCCAGCCGAACGGGCGGTAAGGCTCCGACCTGGGGATCCATGGTGGAACACCCGACCGGCGGAAAGTCAATCGCACACGACGGACAACCGGTCCGGCACCGGTGCGACGGAGCGGGAAATACTTCCGCCTTGTGTAACGGACTTGCCACGCGCGGGTGACGTTGGCCCTATTATCACTCGGGTCGGCTCACCCCATTTGCCGTGAGTCGACACCCCTCAGCCCGAGGAGGCCCCCGTGCCTGTGAGCGCATTGGACCAGCACCTCCAGGGGAATTGCCGCCCGTCGGCAACTCCCGTGACCGTCCTGCCCGACCGGTCAACCGGTCGGTCCGCCCCGACGAGACCTAGACCGGCCCGCCCGGCGACCGACGGGACGGGGGCAACACGGTGACCACCTTCGGTTACGCGGAACGCCCGCTCGGCCTGACCGGTCAACCCGCCCGCTCCCATGTAAACGAGCGGCCAGCGGCCCGTGCCCCATCGGACGAACAGCACGGCGGCGTCGTGCGGGGTGACGGCGCGGCGCAGCGGATCCGCAGCCGGCCACACCACAACGAGCCACCGCCACGACCCGCGGTGCCCGGTGCAAACGCGAAGCCGGCCGGCGGCCGGGTCGCCGTACCGCAGCGACCCGCAATGCCCGTGCAGGGTCGTCGGGTAGCCGACACACCGGCGGTCACCACCGATCCGGCGGCGGGTGAGACAGCGGTGATCCCGGCGGTGCCGGCCACCACCGCCACCACCCCGACCGGTTTCCCCAGCCGCCCGGACCCGTCCGACCCGGCAACCGAGGTCTGGACGCTGATCGAGCGGGCCCAGGCCGGCGAGTCCGAGGCGTTCGGTCTGATCTACGACCGCTACGTGGACACCGTCTTCCGGTTCGTCTACTTCCGGGTCGGCAACCGGCAACTCGCCGAGGACCTCACCTCGGACACCTTCCTGCGCGCGCTCAAGCGGATCGGCAGCTTCACCTGGCAGGGCCGCGACCTCGGCGCCTGGCTGGTGACGATCGCCCGCAACCTGGTCGCGGACCACTTCAAGTCAGGTCGGTACCGGCTGGAGGTCACCACCGGCGACGTGCTCGACGCCGACCGGGAGGACCGGGGCCCGGAGGGCAGCCCGGAGGCTGCGGTGGTGGAGCACATCACCAACGTCGCGCTCCTCACCGCTGTGAAGCAGCTCAACCCGGAGCAGCAGGAGTGCATAGTGCTCCGCTTCCTCCAGGGCTTCTCGGTCGCCGAGACGGCCCGCGCGATGGGCAAGAACGAGGGAGCCATCAAGGCCCTCCAGTACCGCGCCGTCCGCGCCCTGGCCCGTCTGCTGCCCGACGGCTTCCAGCCGTAGTTTGTTACGGCGGGACCGACGGACGCCGATCAGCGTCCGCGCAGCTCAGAGTCGGTCCCGCCCGGTGATGACCATCACTTTCTGTAATTTCGGCTCCGCCAGGCCCGTAACCCGTGCACGGTCCGCCGCGTTTCTCCGGGTGCGACCGGTGGATGTCCCGGCAGGCCCGGGTCACCGAGGTCCGACCGGCATGCCGGCGGCACCTCACCTCCGTGGTGTCACACTGCCGCCCGGTCGCTGGCAACGACGGCGGCCGACCGGCCGTGACCAGCGAGAGGAGGTGCCTGCGGTGGACAACACCCTCTTCTCCCGCCGGCGCGCGGAGCGCTTCGCGCAGCTTCTCGACGAGGCCAACGGCGCTCGACGACACCACGTGCGATCCCGGGTGGACGGCCAACTGGCGCCGCTCGTCGCAGTGGGTCAGCGGCTCAGCGTCGACCCCCCGGCTGTCGAGGTGGACCAGGACTTCCGTACCGGCCTGCGGGCGATGCTGCTCGCAACCGCCGAGCGGGAAGGGCTGGGCAGCACACCAGCGGCGGTCAGCGAACCGGCCGCCACTACCACCCGCGGGCGGCTACTGCCGGCGGTCACCGCACGGCGGGCCCGAGCCCGGGGCGCGATCCTGGTCGGCATCGCCGCCGGGGCCATCGCCGTCTCCGGGATCTCCGCCGCCAGCGAGAACGCGGTGCCCGGTGACGCGCTGTACGGCATGAAGCGCTCCACCGAACGGGCACAGCTCGCCCTGGCCAGCTCCGACATCAGCCGGGGCCAACTCTTCCTGGACTTCGCCCGGACCAGAGTCGGCGAAGCCGCCAAGCTGCGCGGCGACAGGATCGGCTACAGCGCGGTCCTCGACGACATGGACGCCGACAGCCGGCAGGGAGTTCGCCTGCTGACCTCGGCCGCCGTGCAGCGGGCCGAGCCGGGCAGTCTGGACACTCTCAACACCTTCGTGTCGAGCCAGCGCCGGGCCGTACGCGGTCTGCTCGACGGGAGCACCCGGGTCGACCGGGAACGGACCCAGCGGTCGCTGGTGTTGCTGGAGAGCATCCGGGAACGCTCGGACGAGCTGCGCGCGGCGATCGCCTGCGGCCTGCCGGCACCGACCGCCAGCGACGCCCTCGGGCCGAACCCGAACACCTGCCCCGGGGCCCGCTGACCCGCGTCCCCATACCGCACGTCCGACCGGCCGCGCCACAGTTCGCTGTGTGCCCGGCCGGTCGCCCGTCTACGGCGGATACCCTCGCTGGGGAGCATCCGTCGTACCGGTGAGGAAGGGATTCGCGTGGCGCGTAGCCGTAAGGTGACGGTCAGCACCGACGCCGAGGGGCACACCGCAGCCTGGGCGGAGACCGACCTGGCCCCGGTCAGCGCACCCGATCCGACCGCTGCGGCGTTCTTCGACGTGGACAACACGATGATGCAGGGCGCGTCGATCTACTGGTTCGCGCGTGGTCTCGCCTCCCGCAACTACGTGACCACCGCCGACCTGGCCCGATTCGCCTGGCAACAGCTCCGCTTCCGGCTGCTGGCCCGGGAGCACGCCGGTGACATGTCACTGGCCAAGGAGGCGGCGCTGGCCTTCGTCCAGGGCTGGCGGGTCAACGAGGTCGAGCACCTCGCCGAGGAGATCTTCGACGAGATGATGGCCCCCCGGATCTGGGCCGGCACCCATCAGCTCGCCCAGCGTCACCTGGACGCCGGTCAGCGGGTCTGGCTGGTCAGCGCCGCCCCCGTCGAGATCGGCCGGGTGATCGCCGCCCGGCTCGGCCTCACCGGTGCCATCGGCACTGTGGCCGAGGTGCTCGACGGGGCGTACACCGGACGTTTGGTGGGTGACCTGATGCACGGGCCGGCCAAGGCTGAGGCGGTCACCCAGCTCGCCGCCGTGGAAGGGCTCGACCTGTCCCGCTGCGCGGCCTACAGCGATTCGGCGAACGACCTGCCGCTGCTCTGCGCGGTGGGCCGGGCGGTGGCCGTCAACCCGGACGGCGCCCTGCTGCGGCAGGCCCGCCAGCATGGCTGGGAGGTGCGGGACTTCCGCACCGGCCGCCGAGCGGCCAAGATCGCCGTACCGTCGACAGCGGCGGCCGGGCTGGTCGCTGGCGCGGTGACCGCCGGCCTGGCCCTGCAGCGCCGCCGCCGCGCCGGCTGAGACGCCGTGTCCGCTGAGACGTCCTAGGGGCCGAACGGGTCGGGCCGCCGCTCCAGCAGCGTGTGCAGGGTTTGCTGGATGGTCTCCCGCACCTGGTCGGCGAGGTTGAAGACCACCAGCGGGTCGTCCGCCGAGTCGGTCAGGTGGGCGGTGGGGATCGGCGGGCAGAACTCGATCAGCCACTTGCTGGGTAGCGGCACCATGCCCAGCGGGCCGAGCAGCGGGAACGTCGGCGTGACCGGGAAGTAGGGCAGCTTCAGCAGCCGCGCCAGCGGCTTGATGTCGGCGAGCATCGGGTAGATCTCCTCGCCGCCGACGATGGCGACGGGCACGATCGGGGTGCCGGTGCGCAGCGCCGCCGAGACGAAACCGCCCCGCCCGAAGCGTTGCAGCTTGTACCGGTCGGCGTAGAGCTTGCCGATGCCCTTGAAGCCCTCGGGGAACACACCCACCAGATCGCCGCCGCCGAGCAGCCGCTCGGCGTCCGGGTTGCAGGCCACGGTGCCGCCGGTCTTGCGGGCCAGCTCGGACACCACAGGCATCCGGAAGACCAGGTCGGCGCCGAGCAGCCGCAGGTAGCGGTGGGCGGGATGCTTGTCGTGCAGCGCCGCCGAGAGGATCAGGGCGTCGAGTGCCACAGTCCCGGAGTGGTTGCCGACCACCAGGGCGGGCCCGTCCACTGGGACGTGCTCCACCCCACTGACCTCGGTGCGGAACCAGTCCCGGTAGAGCAGCCGCAGCAGCGGGTGGAAGACCGCGTCGGTCAACTCCGAGTCGAAGCCGAACTCGTCGACCTCGTAGTCACCGGAGAGCCGTCGGCGCAGGAACGCCAACCCGTTCGCGACCTTGCGGTCCCAGTGGTCCCCGGGCCGGTCCGACACCGCCGGCTCGGTGCCGCCTGGCAACCCGGCGTCGACCTCGTCGGCCGGCATCGGCGTCGAGGCCGGGGTCGGCGGTGCGGTCGAGGCCGACGGTGCGGTTGCGGCCTGCGGTGCGGTCGGGGTCGGGGCCTGCGGGGCCGGTCGATGTCCGTTGCGCCGCGCCGGCTCCGCGTCCGGCGCGGGCACCTGCTGCGGTACGTCGAAACGCCCGACCGACTGCGGGTCGCGCCCCTCCTCCGGCCCACTCATGACGCCGCCTCGGTTCGCGACTGCGGGGCTCGCAAGACCGGCCCACTCCTCGCGCTCATGACGACCGCTCCCGGACCGCTGAGCGGACCTGCCGGATGCCGTCCAGGACGAGTTGCTCGGCCGCGGCCAACTGACCCCGGGTGACCACCACCCCACCGTGATGGGCGCGGATGAAGTCCTCGAACGCCTCGGCGGTCGACCGGGGCGTGAAGCCGTACTCCTGCTCGAGCCGGCTGGTGTCGACCACCCGGCCGTGCACGAAAAGGTCTACCTGGTCCAGGCCGTAGCGGCCGAAGCCCATGGTGCGGGCCAGCGCGGCGGCCCCGGAGAGACCCGGCTCCAGCACCGGAACGGCTACCCGTCCGGCGCGCCGGATCGCCTGGGACAGCGACAGCACTCCGGGGCCGGCGACGTTGTACGTGCCGGGATGGTCCTCCACGATCGACCGGTGCAGCACCTCCAACGCGTCGTCGAAGTGCAGGAACTGCAGGCGGGGGTCACGGCCGAAGACGGTCGGCACGAACGGCTGCGAGAAGTAGCGGGTCAACGTGGTGTCGGCGGTCGAGCCGATGAACGGGGCGAAGCGCAGCACCGTGGCGGTGACGTCGGATCGGCGGCGGCGGAAGCCGCGCACGTACCCCTCAAGGTCGAGGATGTCGCGGCCGAAACCGCCGCGCGGCACCTCGCGGGGTTCGGTCTCCTCGGTGAAGACCGCAGGATCTCGGAACGACACCCCGTACGCGGCTGTCGACGAGCGGACCACGAGCTTGCGCAGTCGGGGTGCCCGCTGGCAGGCGGCGAGCATCTGCATGCTGCCGATGACGTTCTGGTCCTTCATCGCGGACCGGCCGCCGTGCTGCGGGTCGGGTGAGGTGACCAGCGCGAGGTGCACCACCGCGTCGACGTCCAGGTCGGCGAGGAGGCCACCGAGGGAACCGCTGTCGACGCGGATGCGTTCGACGCGGTCCAGTAGGTCGGTGAACTCGGTGCCGGAGTCCGGTGCGTCGACCCCGATGACCCGTTCGATGCGCGGGTCGGCGGCCAGTCGGGCCGCCACGTGGGCACCCAGGTAGCGGCCCACTCCGGTGACGACGACGACCCCCGGAGCACCTGAGGTGCCACCGGGGGTCATCTGACGCACCTACGCCGGCAGGATGGACCGAGCCGGGACGACCACGGCCTGATCACCTGAGCCTCCGGAGGTCGACAGTTTGGCAAGTGACGCCGAACGCCGGGCTTTGAGCCCGGCGGCGATCACTTGCCGAGACGGCGACGCTGGACGCGGGTCTTGCGCAGCAGCTTGCGGTGCTTCTTCTTAGCCATGCGCTTACGGCGCTTCTTGACCACCGAGCCCATACGACAGCCTTTCGATACAACGTGCGGGGCGGACCGGATGACACCACGCAGGTGGCGACGGCGACCGCTTGCGGACAACGGACCGGACCAGTCTGGGCGGCGGGGCGCACCGGTGGGGTCTCGGTCGGGCTCCAGGGTAGCCGGAGGGCGTCAGCCGGACCAACGCGCCCCCGTCACGGCCACCTGTGGTTCGCGACCGCGAGGCCCGCGAGCTCACTCCTTACGCCCACCGATGCCGGTCAGCCGGCTATCGGAGGGCGGGGCGGTGGCTCAGGCGGTCTCCTGAAAGGCACCCCGGAGATATTCGTGCACCGCATGCTCGGGCACCCGGAACGACCGGCCGACCCGGACGGCGGTGAGTTCACCGCTGTGCACCAGGCGATAGACAGTCATCTTTGACACCCGCATGACCGTCGCCACTTCCGCGACGGTCAGGAACTTGACCTCCGACAGCCGTCCGTCGGACTGTGACCCGGCCATGGCTCACCGACCCATCCCATGCCCGGCGCGTGCCAACCCGACGGATGCTCCGGGCCGGGCCGGCGACGCGCGTGTTACCAGTACGGTAGCGGGGCGGTTGTGACCGGCGCGATCCCTTCCTGCAACTGATCATGCTTCGGTGGCCGGTTCACCCGATCCGTGCTCCCGTTATCCACCCGTCCGCGCCTGTCGTCCGGTTGTTGCGGCGCTGGTCATTCGGTGCGCAACGCGACCACCGGGTCGAGACGGCCGGCGCGCTGCGCGGGAACCACCCCGAAGACGATGCCCACCACCGCCGACACCCCGAAGGCCAGCGCCAACGACCACCAGGTGATCGCAGCCGGGATTGGCGACAGCGCGTCGACCAGCAGGGCGGTCCCCACTCCCAGCGCCATACCGGTGAGCCCGCCGATCGTGGTGAGCAGCACCGCCTCCAGCAGGAACTGCACGCCGATGTCGCGGGGACGTGCGCCGACGGCCTTGCGCAGCCCGATCTCCCGGGTCCGCTCCCGAACGCTGACCAGCATGATGTTGGAGACGCCGACGCCGCCGACGAGCAGCGAGATGCCGGCGATGGCCGCCAGCACACCGGTGAGGACACCGAGGATGTCGCCGAGGACGCCGAGGATCTGCTGCTGGGTGACCGCGCTGAACTCGGTGTCCGGGTGGCGGCGGTTCAGCTCGGCGACGATCCGTTCGCCCAGCTCGTCGATCCGCTCCCGGTCCGGCGCCTTCACCGCGATGCCGTCGACCCGCTGGGTGCCCCAGAGTCGCTGCGCGGCGGTCACCGGCACGTGCACCTCGTCGTCCCGGTCGACGCCGAGGCTCTGCCCGAGGGGCGTGAAGACACCGATCACCCGGAACCGCACCCCGGCCAACGCCACCTGCTGGCCGAGCGGGTCCCGGTCGGGGAAGAGCGCACGGGCGACCGAGTCACCGAGCACTGCCACCCGTCGGCTGGTGTCCACGTCGGTGCCGGTGAGATAGCGTCCCCGCGCCAGCGAGCGGGTGAACACCGCCGGGGTCGTCTCCAGGACGCCCTGCACGGTGGTGAAGTCGGAGCGGGCGCCGGCCCGCGCTGTCGCCCCGGACGCGACGGTGACGGCCACCCGGTCGGGGTCGCCGACCACCCGGGTGACGGCGTCCACGTCCTTGAGGGTCAGCGGCGAGACGACAGGCGCGTTGCCCACCTCGATCCGGCCGGGGACGACCAGCAGCAGGTTGGAGCCGAGGCCCTCGACCTGTTGCTCGACCTTCTGTTTGGTGCCGGTGCCGATGGCCACCAGCAGCACCACCGAGGCCACCCCGATGATCACCCCGAGCATGGTCAGCGCACTGCGCAGCCGGTTGGCCCGCAGGGCGTCCAGCGCCACCCGCCACGCCTCGGCGACTCTCACGCCGTACCCCCGGGTCGGTCGGCTTCGCGCTCACCCGCAGCCGCGTCGCGCGCCTCGCCCTGGGCGGCGTCGCGCGGATCGTTTTCGGGCCGCTCGACCTCGCGCGGAAGGCGCCCGGTGGCTCCGGCGGCGCCACCGGAGCCACCGGACGGGTGCCCCGGACCGCTTCCGGACGCGGACCGGGGCTCCGCGCTGGGAGCGGGGACCAGTGTCGCAGGTCGACCGTGATCAACGGACGGCGGTCGATCATGAACGGAGCGCGGGTCGGCGCTGTCCGCGTTCGGCGGGTGTGCGCTCACTGCGCTGTCCGCCACTACCACCCCGTCGCGCATGGTGATCCGGCGGTGAGCGCGGGCCGCCACCTCCTGGTCGTGGGTGACCATCACCAGCGCCACCCCCGACTCCGCGTTCAGTTGTTCCAACAGCTCCAGGACTGCGGCGCCGGTGACGCTGTCCAGGTTGCCGGTGGGTTCGTCGGCCAGCAGCACCGTCGGCTCGGTGACCAGCGCGCGGGCGATCGCCACCCGCTGCTGCTCACCGCCGGACATCTGGTTGGGCCGGTGATCCAGCCGGTGCCCGAGGCCGACCCGGCCCAGCATCGCCGCCGCCCGCTCCCGCCGCTGCCGGGCCGACACCCCCCGGTAGACCAGGGGCAACGCCACGTTCTCCACAGCCGAGGTACGCGGCAGCAGGTGGAACGCCTGGAAGACGAAGCCGATGGTCTCGTTGCGCAGGGTCGCCATCTCCGGTGGGGCGAGGGCGTTGACGTCCCGCCCGCCGATGACCAGGCGGCCACCGGTGGGCCGGTCCAGCCCACCGAGGAGGTGCATGAGGGTGGACTTGCCCGAGCCGGACGGGCCGACCAGGGCCACGTAGTCCCCCGCCTTCACGGTGAGCGAAACCCCGCGCAGCGCCTCCACCGACACCCCGTCGAGCTGGTACGTCCGGGACACGTCCACCGCCTCGATGGCCGGCACGCGCTGCCCTGCCGGCGGATCCGCGACGGTGGGTTCGCTCACTGGACTTCCTGGCCGTCGCGGACCTGGTCGGCGCCGCGCACCACGATCCGGTCGCCGGGCTGCACGCCGTTGAGGATCTGCACCAGGTCGGACCCCTGGACGCCCACCGTCACCGAAGCCCGGCCCGCCTTGCCGTCACGGACCACCCAGACCGCGTCCCGGCCGTCGGCCGAGAACACCGCCGACGCGGGGACGGTCACCGCGTCGACGGCCTCACGTACCCGCAGGTGCACGATCGCGTTCATGCCGGGGCGGGGAGTCGGGGCCAGCTCGTCCTCGGCCAACGTTCCGGCGCCCAGCGCGAGGCGGACCCGATAGGTGACCCCGCCCTGCGCGGAGTTGGTGGGAAGCACGTCGACCGAGCGGACTGTGGCGTCGTAGCTGGCGCCGGTGACGGCGTCCAGCTCGACAGTGGCGGTCACGCCCGCCTTGACGAGGAGTACGTCGGTCTCGTCGACCTCGGCGAGCAGTCCGAGCTGTCCGGTGTCCACCACTGTCAGCACCGGCGCGCCGGCGGTGACCAGCCCGCCGACCGCGACGGCGTCGTCCACGCCGGCGGGCGGCCCACCCTGGCTGGGGGCCAGCACGGACGGGTCGAGGCCGGCGCCACCGGCCTGCTCCAACAGCCCGGCCAGACCAGCGTTCGCTCCACCGCTGGCTCGGGTGCCACCGGGCTGCACCACCCCGGCGATCGGGGCGCGCAGGGTCAGCGCGTCGACTGTCGCCTTCGCCAGGTCGTACGCCTGCTGGGCCTGGAGCCGCTGCGCCGCGGAGAGCGCGCCGACGGCGGAACTCAACCCGTTGATCCCCCGCTGCACCGCGCGGACCGCCTGGTCGGCGCTGCGCGCCGCGGACGCGTACTGGCGTTGCGCCGACGTCACCTGGGTGAGCAGTGCGTCGCGCAGTTGCGGGTCGGCGATCTTCTCGGCGGCCTTCCGGGCCGCGTCGAACGCCTCGTCGGCGGCCTTGTCGGTGCCGCGCCGGCTGCTGGTCAGGTTGCCGGCTCCGACGCCCCGGCCGGCGCGCTTAGCGGCGGTCAGCGCCTCCTTGGCCTGACGGAGACGCTGTTGCGCGTTCGGTGAGTCGACCACTGCCAGCACCTGACCGCGCTTCACCCGCTGTCCAGGCTGGACGCGCAGGCTGGCCAGGGTGCCGTCGGCGGGAGCGGTGAGGGTGGCTGCGGCGCGAGCGGTCACCGTGGCCGGAGCGTCGATCACCTCGGTGACCGGGTTGCGAGTGGCCGAGGCGAGCGCGAGGTCGGGGCCTTCGTCGCCGCAGGACGCGGCGGTGGTGGCGGTGAGAACGACGACGGCGGTCAGGGCAATGAGCAGGCGGGGCCGCGTGGCGCTCGCGGGCCGCGGCGGGTGGAGGCGGCGCACGCATCGATCGTACGGGTGGTGACAGCATGACGAGCACCGCCATGCAAAGGATCGTAACGACCCCCGCCGTGAATTCGGGATCTATGATCGTTCGTCGATGCTTGTTCTCGACTGGCCTGATGGCGGGCGGCGAAATCGTATCCGCCGCCCGCCATTGAGCCCAACAATCGACCCCTGACAACTACGCCTGTTGCTTACTACCGAAAATTTGCAGGATATGTGCTTGCCGTCAGAGACCTTCGAATACCAGATTGCGAAGCTCTGCTGCAGCGGACCTTACCGTCTCGTCATCGTCGCCAAGAAGCTGGCCCACCACGCCCTTAAGAGCCGCAGCCTTCTCGGCGTCCAAGCTCGCGACGTACATCGCACCGTTCAAGCAGCTATAAAGGTGGTCGATATAGTTCGTCATGCTGGTCCCTTCAACGGCCGCGGCCCACCCCCGCGCAAACATCCGCCATGAAACGAGATCAGCCCGAGCCAATAGAGCATCAGCGGTGGCAACGGTGACAGCGGTGTCCTTCGCATCCATGAGCAATCGAAGAATCACACCATCCGTGACCGGCTCGCCCAGGTAGGCGACAAGACCTTGGCCAGCCCTGCTACGGTCCTGCCAGCTCTCCGACTCAGCCAGCAGCAGAAGTTCCTCTAGATCAGACACGGACGCCACTTCCACCTCATGGACACGGTAGCCAAATTCGAGTCAGGGAATAGGGGCGGGCACCCCGATTAGTGTGATCAGAAACCGCACGGCGGCTCGCCTACGGGGCCCACACCAGAGAAGGCATCACCCGTTTCCTGAACGAAGGCCTTGCCGCTCGGGTTGACATTCTCTCGATAGGTCTGCCAGTGGGGCGTCTCGACACCCTTGTGTGTCGCACCGAAGAGATCTGTTCGATACTTGAGATTACCCTTTCCATCGTATACACCCCAGTCGACGATGGCACCGCCCGCACCACGCCTATAGAGAACTCCGTCCGATGGACCGCCACTCGTCGGCACACGACCTTGCGTCCATTCATGGGAATTACCCCACGGATTGGAGCCGTTAGAGTTGTGAACCAGGACCGGAGCTTTACCAGCGAAGACATAGTACGTGTGGAGGCCGTCGACGGTGAGGTTGTATGCCTCGCCTGAGTGAGCGGTGTTCGGACGGATACCTAGCACGGATCGGGTGCGGCCGTTGGCCAACAACACGAGGTCGCCCGAATCAAACTCATCAGCCCGCTGCCACTGCCGATCAGTCTGGTTCCAGAACGGATGATCCTCAGTAGTCGTAACCGCCGAGCCGAAGAGTTGAAGATCGACGAAATCATCGTCGTGCACCCAGACGTGCGTAACAAATCTCGGCCCCTGCTCACCCACCTCCGGATCCGAGGCCATAACCTCGTCCCCGACCTCGACATCCATGAGGCGCTTGGTGGAACCGTCCGCCATCAGAACTTCAGTGTCACCACTGAAGCTCTTACAGCCACCGCCGCCCGCAGGGCGTTTGCCGGGTGCACCCACACGTCCGGCGCTGCCGAGTGCCCCGAGCGCACCGCTCTGGAACATCTCGTCCGCCGGCAGGTTCGCCGCCAAGAAGTCGATGTACGGGTTGTAAAGGTCCTCAATCCACTGCTGGCAGCCGCCCGGACGTCCCATCTCGTGACAGATGTTCATGGCGAGCGCCCGTTCATCCTGGGCCATCAACTCGTCGTTCGAGGTGAAGTTCCGGGTAAACCATTCGCCACGCTGCTCGTTCCAGCGGCGGGTGAACTCCTCAAGCGGCACCGTCTCGGGCACGAAGATCACGTGCCCGAGGATCCGAGGGTGCGTCCGCTTCCGGTCCCTGGTGCTCGTCTTGCCGTTCTTGTTGCCCCAATCGATGTTCGCGTCGGTGCCGCAGCCACCCGGGCAGCCACCCGCGCCACGACCGTCGCCCTCTTTCAGGGGACGGGGGTCGTAACCACGGCAATCGAACTCTAGGCAGTCAGCCGGGATCAGACCGTCCGGGTCACTCATGGTGACCGGGGAGTTGTTGGCGTAGGAGTAGCCGTTCCACTGCTGCGGATCGGCCAGGTCCTGCAACGGGTCGACCGAGACGAACCGACCGATTGTCGGGTCGTAGTTTCGGGCGCTGACCTGGGTCAGGCCGGTGCTCGTGTTCAGCGGCTGGTTCAGGAAGCCGCGGTTGTCCGGCGCCGTGACGGTAGAGCCGCGGGGCGCGCCGTACGGGGTGTACTGCCGCCAGGTCGGCACCTGGGCCGTGTTGTTCAGGTAGAGGTTCGGCGTGCCCTGGTGGTCCGGGATGGTGAACCCGTACGCGGTGCCACTGCCCGTGCGATAGGCCATCGCACCGCTGGGCAGCGGGTAGTAGCGGGTGCCGCTCAACGCCTGGGTGTTGGTGTTGAGGGTGATCTGCTGACCTGGCAGGTAGAGAGTGGTGACCCCCGGGTCCTTCTGGATCAGCAGGTTGCCGTCGGCGTCGTGCAGGAACGAGCTGTTTCCGCCAGTGCTGCCGGTCACCGACGCCAACTCACCAGCGTCGTCCCAGTTCAGAGTTTGGGTGCCCTGCCCGGCCTTGCGGGTGGTCATGTTGCCCGCGTCGTCGTAGCTGTACGAGGTGCTGCCGGTGAGTCCACCGGAGGTGGCGGTGCTCGTCAACGTGTGCGGCTGGCCCTTGGCGTTGCCGTCGTACACGTAGTTGGTGGTGGTGTCGGTCCCGCCGGACGTCGAGTACTGGGTCTGACTCTTCCGGTTGCCGAGCGAGTCGACGTTCCACTCGGTCCAGTAGGCGCTGGTGGCACCGATGCCACTGCCGACCATGGCGCGGTTACCGAGGGTGGGCGTGACCGCGCACGCGTCGGTCGCCGTCCATGCCTTGGTGAGCCGCCGCAGCGAGTCGTACCGGTAACACTGCGTCTCCGACGCGGTGGTCGGGTCGGAGCGGGTGTCGACGGTCTTGGTGATGTTGCCGTACAGGTCGTACTCGTAGTCTCGCTTGCCGACGTCCTTGGTGGTGGTCGTCGTCTTGGTCACCAGTTGTTGCTTACGTCGCCCGTTGTGGTCGTCGTAGATGTTGACGACCGAGGCCCCGCTCGTCGAAAGACCCACAAGGTTACGGGTGACCCGTCCCCACGCGTCGTAGTCGACGGACGCGCTGTAGCCGGCAAGCCCACCGACGACCGTCGGCAGGTCCAGTATTCCGCCGTAGGCGCGAATCACTGTCTCGCTGGGCAGGTTTCCCCTGGCCGGGTAGGTGTCGGTAACCGGAAGCCCGGTCGTCGCTGAATAGGTGTGCCCGAACGCGTACGTGTTGCCGAGCGCCCCTTCGACAGCGGGGATGGTGATCGTCTCGCCCTTCGAGTTGCCGAAGGAGTCGAAGTTGATCCACTGAGTGCTGTATTCGGCGCCATTGCGGAAGGCGGTCGCCGTGGTCAACTTGCCAATCGCATTCGTGATCGACGCGGCGCTGTTGTCGTTGTCGTACACCCATGCCGCCAGCTTGTTGCTGGCCGACTGCGTCGCGGCCGTCGCGGCGAAGCTGGCCGTACGACGGTTGATCTTGTCGAAGGTGGACGAGACGGTCTTGCCGCGACCGTCGGTCGACTCGATGACGTTGCCCGCGCCGTCGTAGCGCATGGTGCTGGTGCCGGCATCCGGGTCGTCCTTGCTGACCACCTGCCCCAGCAGGTTGAACGTGCTGATCCAGGGGTTACCGGCAGCGTCGGTAACTGTCGACTGGTTGTCCTGCCCGTCGTAGCCGTAGGTGCTGTCCACCGAGGTGCCGCCGGTGAGGCGGTAGACGCCGGTGAACGAGTTCGACGGGGAAACCAGCGTCGGCGCTGCGGTGTACTGGAGTTGCTTCTCCAACCGGCCCATCGGGTCGGTGACCGTCGCGGTGACGGTGCCACCGGTCGGCGGGATGACCGTCGTACGGTCGCCGTTGTACACCGTCCTGGTCGACGACTTGACCACGCCGTCGCGGGCGCTCTCGGCCAGGATGACCCGGCCAAGCCCGTCGTAGGTGTTGAAGGTCTGGTTGAGGGCCTTCTTCTCCAGCGAGTCGGCGTAGACCGGAACCGTGTTCGGTCCGCTGGCGGCGTCCCACCAGCCGTTGTAGGTCGCCCGCACCCAACCCCGGCTGTCGTAGAACGAGTCGGAAATCATCCGACCGCCCACGTTCGTGTCCGCCTGGGTCTGCCGCACCCGGTACTGGGCGTCGTAGATGGTGGTGGTGGTCGCGTAGCTGTTATTGAGGTTCAGCGTCTCGGTCGTCGTCGCGGTTGGCCCGCTCTTGGAAACCGCGTAGCTGTGCTTCACGTTCGGCAGAGCGCTGGTGGGCCTGGACGCCAACCAGACCGTCTTCAGCCGACCCAGCGCGTCGTACTGGGTACGGGTGACCACCCCGTTGGCATCGGTGCTGCTCGTGGGGAGATTACGCAGCGTGGTCATGGTCGTGGAGGTGCCGTGGCCCTCCGCGTTCTGCAGGGTCATGCCGGTGGTCAGGCCGGCGGCGTTGTCGGTGTAGCTGGTGGTGGACTTGTTGCCGTTGCCGTCCCAGGTGCCGGTGGCGCGACCGTAGGCGTCGAACTCGACCCGGTCGGTGGTCTGGTAGGCATATCCGCCGGAGACCCAGTCGGACGCCTTGCGGACCATCGTGACGTTGCCCCGGCTCGGGGCCGCCTGCGGGAACGTGGTCGCGAACTGCGGGTCGTCGTAGTAGGTCCGGGCATGCGAGACGACCTGCGCCGGCCGGTTGACAGTGGTCGGGGCGGCCAGCGTGTTGGTGCTGCCCGGCACCGACGTCGGCGAGCCGGCGCGGAAGCCGGCGCAGGCCACCGACACGGTCTCGACCTGGCTGGTCAGGCCGACCAGATTGAGACCGGTGTTGGCCGGGGCGTACGTCGTGCTCGTGCACCGGTCGTAGGCGGGGTTCGCCGGCACTGTGTGGTCGTACGAGTGCTGCAGCAGGCCGAAGGTCGCGGAGCTGGTCGACGCGTCGTACGACATGTCGGTCTGGCTGTATCGCCAGGTGGTGCTGGAACCCGAGGTGACCGCCTGCCGCCGCCAGGTCTGCACCGGCGCGCTGAACGTCGCGGTCAGCGCCGGGAGCCCCGTGCGGCTCCGGGTAGCTGTCGCGTCCGACACCCAGTACGAGGTGACAGTCGAGCTGTCGATCGGACCGCCGTCACCCAGGTACGAGGTGGCCTCCAGGGCACGCCCGGCGAGCTGATCGACATCCTCGTGGACGCCGCCGGCGCTGTCGGTGACGTTGACGACAGTGGTGTTGTTGTTCTTGCTCATGCCACGGTAGTAGGTGGTCTCGCCCAGGGTGCGGGGGTCGTTCGCGCCGTCACCGTTGCGGACCCGAACCTTGCCGTAACCGCGGAACTGGCCGTAGGTGCGGTACTTGGCCTTGACCACCTCGTTGTCGTCGAAGTGCCACGCCGCGCCGTCGACGTACTCATAGTTGGTGGAGGTGGCCGGGGCGCCCCCGGTGGGGTCGGTCGTGGTGACCCGGGTGACCGCGTACTTGTGGAACCAGTCCCGGATCGGGTTCGGCAGCCCGTCCGGCGTCCAGTAGACGGGGTAGCAGGACTGGGTGTTGGACGTGGGACTGATCGTCACCGGCGCGGTGCAACGCTTCGGCAGCTCGTAGCTGGGCGAGATGACTGAACCGGTCTCGGTGGTGATCGTCGCGATCCGCTGCCGGTAGAACGACGGGTAGCCACCTGCGGTGTCCACCCGGTTGGGCAGCTTGATGCCGGTGAACGACACCGAGGGCAGCGAGATGGCGCTGGTGGAGCCACCGGAGGTGGTGTCATGCCCGGTGCGGGTGATCGACGACAGCCACAGCGCCGGCGATGTCTCGTCTTCTGGGTTCGGCAGCGTATGGGTGAACGCGTAGGTGTCGACCTTCCGGTACGGCGGGGTGAGGCTCGCGTCGTACTGCTGGGTCTCGATGGACGTCAGCCGCACCGTGGAGAAGAACGATGGACTCCACGGCTTGCAGTCCGTGCCCGAGTTGCAGACCAGGTCGAACGGCACGTCCGGCCAGTTGGCCTTGTTCGCCTCGTTCAGCGGCTTGCAGGTGCCGGAGAGGCAGCGGTCGTCGGTGTTGAAGACCACCTGGTTGGGGATGATGCCGTACGCGCCGTTGTCGCGGAAGCCGTAGTCGATCCGGGCGAGGTTGCTGTCCCGGATGTAGGACACGTCGGTGGCGCCCTCGTTGCGTCCGTAGTAGTTGGTGGCCTGGTTGTAGTAGTAGGCCATCGCGTTGCCGTGGACGTCCTTGGCGTAGTCGAGGTTCCACCGGTACGCCATGGTGCAGACCGACGAGCTGAAGCCGGCCGCGTTGTAGCAGGGGTCTCCCGAGTGCGCCGAGTAGACCGGGATGTGGTCGACCGACTTGGTCTCCGGCTTGTTGGTCGTCCAACCCGGCAGGCGGTTACGGCCGAACTCGTAGACGGTGCCGTCCCGCTCGGTGACCCGCCAGTAGTCGGTGTCCTTGGTTCCGCTGCCGTTGCCCGAGTTCATGACCCGGGTGACCACCGCACCGGTGTCGTTCTGCATCTTCCAGACGCTCTTGGCGGAGTCCCAGATCAGTGAGCTGGAGGATCCGTTGAGGGCGATGGTGAGGACCGGGCCGGCGTAGCAACGGTCGTTCGTTTTGACCGGGGACGGGCTGCCACCCGGGTCGTCCGCGCAGGAGACGAAGGTCTGCTCGACGTACGACTTCGGGGTGGTCCAGCCGTCGCCCACCCAGGAGGCCTGCGCGTTGGTCGCGGCGGTCTGACCGTCGACACCACCGGAGTTGTAGGAGAGGGCCAGTTGCGGCAGGAGCTTCGACCGGGTCGGTGGCACGGTCACCGGGTACGAGTAGCTGAACGAGCCCGTGCTGCCACCTGCCGTCCACGAACCGGACGGCTTCAGGTCGGTCGCCGCATAGGTGCCGCCCCTACCGCCCTCGTCGCCAGCACCCGCCACGGCGGCGAAGACCATCGCCGAGTCGGCCGACCGGCTGTCGGCGGTGGCGGTCGTGATCGGCACCTCGGCCGAGACCGAGTTGCTCGCCGGGTCGTTGATGGAGACCAACGGTGTCGGCGTTCGGCACTCGGCGAGCGCCGGTGTGGTGAGGGCGCACGCGGGCATCCGCACGAGTCGCAGTCGGGAGCCGTAGTTGCCGCCGTACGCCTCGGCGAAGTCGGCGTAGTCGACGCCGACGCGCACCGATCCGTTGACTGGCTCGGTCGACGACGGGGTCACCGAGAGCAGCACGCCGCCGACGCCTGCCGCCTCGGTCGCCTTGCGGTCGGCGACCGACACCCGCATCTGCTGCGGGCCGGCGTACCGTCCGCGCTTGACGACCGGTTCCACCCAGACCGGGGTGCCTGCCGCGCGGGCCTTCGCCGGTGCCGTAGCCCGGGTAGCGGACGCCGATCCGGTCAACGCCACAGTCGTCGAGGCAGCCTTCGGCCACGCCGTCCGCGACGGTCGATAGGTCGACTTGGCCTGGTCGGGTGGAGTCACGAAGTTCGTGGGCAGCGGCTTGACACCGGTCACCGAACGCCCTGGCGACATGGGCGGCAGTGTGGACAGTCCACTGTCTTCCGGCTTCGCAGCCGCCGGTGCACCCACCAACAAGCTCGCCACCAGCGACGTAGCCGCGGTCAGTGCCCCCAGCCGTTTGCGCCGTGTAAGTAGGCGCAATCCCCCGTGCCCGGCCATTTCACCCTCACCTCTGCGAGATCGTCAGAAATCCACGCAGGGTGTCTCGTCGCACACCCCCGTGGCGCGAACAATGTTTCATGTCGGCTTCCCCCGAAGGTAACGGTGCGATAACAAATGACCACGATCACAGCGGCAAATACGCTGCAGTGAGTCCGAAAGGGACGACTCCGTGTGACGTCCTCCGTTCCACCGGTGCCGTAGGTGCTGGTTCACTGTGGCCGCCCAACGGACGTGCTCCGCGTCCGACGGCTTCACTCACGGGGGAGATACCTCTTCATGCCCAAAATCGGTCCTCAACCGAGGACGTCGACATCCAGACGAACGCTCACCACGGGTGTCGTCGCAAGCCTCGTCCTGGCCACCTCAGCCACGTTCCTACCCGCCGTACCGGCCGCCGCCGCGCCCAGCAAGCCCGCACCGAAGCCGGCGGATGGGTCACTCAGCGTCGAACGGGCGATGGTCGAGGCGAAGCGGACTGGCAAGCCGGTCGAGGCAACCGGCGCCCGGACGTCGACCACGACCTTCACCGCCCGCCCAGACGGGATGATGGAGCTGACCGAGTCGGCCGTACCCACTCGCACCAGGGTGAACGGCACGTGGAAGGACCTGGACCCGACACTGGTCCGAAACGCCGACGGCAGCATCACGGCGGCCGTCACCACCAACCCGATCCGCGTCTCCGCCGGTGGCGGCGGACCGCTCGCCCAGATGACCAGCGGGGACCGCGCACTGTCGGTCACCGCTCCGTTGACCCTGCCGACGCCGACCCTGTCGGGGCCAACCGCCACCTACGCCGAGGTGCTGCCCGGGGTCGACCTGACCGTCCGGGTCGACACCGAGGGTTCCTTCTCGCACGTCTTCGTGGTCAAGAACCGACAGGCTGCCGCCAACCCGCGGCTCGCGGCCCTCGACCTCGCCACCGCCACGAAGGGCGTCGAGCTGACAGCCGACCCGGCCGGCAACATCACCGGGCGCGATCGTGGCGGCCGGACGGTAATCACCGCGCCCGCCCCCGCGATGTGGGATTCCGCCAGCGGCGCGGGCGCACAGGCTGGCACGAACGAACGAGGAGCCGCCTCCACTCCGGGCGGGCCCGGTCGCGGGGCGCGGACGGCCCCGATCGCTGTCCAGATCGGTGCCGGGAAGCTGCGGCTCACCCCCGACCGGAAGCTGCTGAACGACCCGGCAGCGGTGTTCCCCCTCTACATCGACCCCACCTTCAACTGGACGCCGGTCGGCCCCAAGATGAGCGGTTGGGCCTCGATCTCCTACCAGCACCAGTCGACCAACTACTGGAAGAACACTCCGGACCCGATCGGCCGGATGCAGGTCGGTAACTCGGGAAGCCAGCGGTCGAACACTCTGATCAACTTCCCAGTCCCGTACTCCACCCTGGCCGGCGCCGAGATCGCGGACGCCCTCTTCAAGATCACAAACACCAGATCCTGGAGCTGCACCGACAAGACGGTGAACATCTACGGCCCGGGCACCACATTGAGTTCCAGCAACGCCACCTGGAACTACTGGGAGGGGGTGAGTAAGGGCAGCGCCATCGCCAGCAAGAGCTTCGCGTACGGCTACAGCGGTTGCGACGCCGACGGCGTGTCCTTCGACATCACCGGGCAGATCAAGGCCGACGTCACGGCCAAGAAGTCGACCCGCACCCTGTGGATGGTCGCCGCCAACGAGGCCAGCGACGCCCAGAGCTGGAAGGAGTTCCTGGAGACCAGCCCCACGCTGACCATCCGCTACAACCACGCACCCGCCGCGCCGACCGGATTGACCACCTCCCCCGCGACAGACTGCATCGCGGCCAGCCCGACAGTGGTCGGCGACACCGCCGTCTCCCTGTACGCGCCGGTCTCCGACGCGGACCGAGGAGCGCTCGGGGTCACCTTCAAGCTGTGGAAGAACAGCGATGCCTCCCAGACGGCCATCGCCAGCACCAATCCCAACCTGCTGACGTACTCCTCCGGCACCACTGCGGTATTTGTCGTACCGCGAGCCGCGTTGGCAGCCGCCGCGGGCGTGACAAGCGGCAGTGCGGGAACCCCGACCACCTTCGCCTGGAAGGTGCAGACGACCGACTTCCGTACCTCCAGCAACTGGTCGACCACCTGTCGGTTCACCTTCGACGCCACAAGGGCCGGACCGCCCAACATCTCCGAACTCGCCGTACAGCCGACGATCGGGCAGCCAGTCACGGTCTCGGTCAAGCCGCCGTCCAGCGGCGCCGTGCCCACCAACTACGTCTACCAGTTGAACGCGGCACCGCCGCAGAGCGTCACCCCCGACGCGAACGGCAACGCGAACTTGCAGATCACCCCGAACCGTTTCACCAACACGATCTCCGTCACCAGCGTCACTGCTGCGGGCAAGAACTTCGGCGATACCGCGATCCTGTCGTTCAATGCCGACCCCTCGTCCGTCGTGGCACCGGACGGCGACCTGACCGGCGACGGCCGAGCCGACCTTCTCACCGGTGGCTCGGTGAACAACCTCAAGGCTGGCCTGTGGCTGGCAAAGAACAATGGCGCGGCCGGGGTAAACCCGAGCATCAGCAACATGGGCGCACGAGGGAACGGGGTCACCGGTGAGAACTCTCCGGCCGACTTCAACGGCGCTCAGGTCATCACGGGACGATTCACCGGCGGCAACCTTCAGGACGTGCTGATCTACTACCCGACGGGTAACAACGCCGGCGGTGGCGGGATCCTCGCCGGCAACGGCGATGGCTCGACCTTGATGCCGGAGCGCGGTGGGGTCCAGACCAGCCTCCTGGCCGACTATCTCCTCGACGAGTACGGCCGATCGCCGATCCAGCTGGCGAACGCCGGTGAGGCGCGGGGGCCCGGCTCCGGCTTCCCGGACCTGATCGGCACCAGCGGCGACGCCACGAACGGCTACCAGCTCACCTACTACCCCAGCTTTCCGGGGACCAGCCTGTTCTTCGGGGCGACCTCGACCGGGGCACTGACCCCGACCGGTGGCGCCGACTGGAACAACTGGACGATCACCACAACGCAGACCAGCACGGGCGCGGCGATGTTCCTCTGGAACCGGACCACCGGCGCGCTGCACCTCTGGTCCAACCTGGCCTACAACCAGGACACCGGACAGCTCACCTACACCGCCCGCACCCTGGCCGCCAGCGGCTGGAACACGAATGCTGCGCTCAACCTGCGCGCCGGTGACATCAACGCCGACGGCAACCCCGACCTGTGGACCGTCGGCGCCGGTGCGGTCACGACCGCCTGGCTGGTCACCAACATCCAAACCAGCAGCGCCACCATCACCGCCCAGCCGAAGCAGACGCTTGTCACCTCGGACCACACCTGGCAGTTCGACGACCTGCCGGACGCCGCGGTCACCAGCGCGAAGGATGTCTCCGGCGGCAAGTCTCTCACCGTGGAGGGCGGCAACGCCTACTGGCGAGGCGGCGAACTCTTCAGCCCGGCGCTGTTCCTCAACGTCGACAAGACCGGGACCATCGTCGACGCGTCCAAGCAGGGCGCGCTGTCGGTCAACGAGCGACTGGTCGACACGAGCAAGTCGTTCAGCATCTCGGTCTGGGCCAAGCCCACGGCCGCCGGCGGTGTCATCGCCAGTGAGGACGGGGCAAACGCGTCGCGCTTCCTGCTCTGGAACAACCAGAGTGACAACACCTGGCGATTCGGTCTCGGCAACGCCGACAGCGGTTGGTCGTACACCCAGGTGGTGGCACCTGCCGGTACGGCGCTGGGGGTCTGGACGCACCTGGTCGGCACCTACAACGCCGAGACCCGGACGATCGTGCTCTACGTCAATGGGGTGATCAAGGGAAGCGCGCAGTACACCGCCACGCCGACGTGGCCGAGCACCGGCAAGTTCGTGGCAGGCCGCTACAAGTACCTAGGCGCACCGACGGCGCACTACTCCGGAATGCTCAGCAACCTGCAGGTGTGGAAGCGGGCGCTCACCCCCACCCAGGTCGGGGCGACGAACGTCACGAAGAGCGGTTCGCTCACCTCGGTCGGTGCCACCACCTGGACCCCGCCGGGCACCGGCACGAAGCAGACCGACGTCTACGCGACGGACACCATCGGCAGCCTGTGGCGCTACCGCAAGGTCAACAACCAGCTCACCGCACCACGGCTGATCTCCTCGGGGTGGGGCCAGTTCACCTCGTTCGGCATCGCGGACATGGACCACGACGGCTACCAGGACGTGGTCGTCCGAGACAACGTCACCTGTGACCTGCAGGTGTTCCTGGGCACCGCCGACGATCTGAGCCCCACGCCCACGTTCTCCGGCTCTCAGTGGTGCAACTACCGACCGTTCGGGATTGGCGACTTCAACAAGGACGGCTACCAGGACGTCTACACCGCGGGCACGACACACGACCTGTGGGTCTACCCGGGTGACCTGGCGGGTGGCAGGTTGCCCAGGATCGACGTCGGTGACGGCTGGAGCGACCAGTACACCGGGTTCGGGGTGGCCAACGTGGTTGGTGACGCCACGCCGGAGCTGTACGGCCGGGAGATCGACACCGCCCTGCTGCGGGTGTACGACCTGCAGGCGCGGACCATCACCCAGGTCGGCATCCAGTGGGCGAACTACACGTCCTTCGGGATGACCGACTTCAACGGGGATGGCAAGCCCGACATCCTCGCCCGGGAGAACGTGACAGGCATTCTCTGGATGTATCCGGGAGCCGCCAACGGCAGCCTCGGTACCCGATCGTCGATCGGCACCGGCTGGTGAACGACGGCGGTGGGTCGGGCGTCCGCCCGGCCCACCGCCGCCAGCAGGCGAACGAGCGGCTCAGCCGGCGGTCGCGCGGACGTACGCCACGCACTCGTCGTGCAGCGTCGACCACTGCTCACCGAACGCCTTCTCGGAGGCCGCCTCAATGGTCCGGCCGTCGTGCACCACTGTCTTGAAGAAGGTCAGCAGCCGCAACGGCCCGTACCGGTCGACGAGGTGCCGGACGGCCAGGTAGCCGATGCCGTAGCTGGCGGCCACCCGTTCGGCGGAAGCGTCGTCGGCGGGGTTGACGCCCTCCAACTTGCCGTCCCAGCCGCCCCGGACCATCTTGCGCACGTCGGCGATCCCCTCGTACCGGTCGACCGCCTGGCCGCCGGCACCGGCGAACTCGGCCAGGCCCTCGACCAACCACCAGGTGAGCTTGCCCGGGTAGCCGCGTTCCGGCAACGACGCCGCGTGGGTCAGCTCGTGCCGCAGCAGGTCGTCGGTGCCGCTGTTGGAGAGCCCTTCGGCGTTGAGCACCACCTCGTGGTGGCCGCCGCCCACTGTGACCGCGTAACCGCCGGTCCATTCTGGGCGCTCCCCGCCGTACCAGCGCTGCCACTCGGTGCGCCCGGCGTAGAAGATCCGGTAGCGGTCCGGCGGTGAGCCGGTCACCGCGTACCCGTCGGCAACCTTGGCCGCCGCCTCAGCCTGCGCGAGCAGGCCGGGCAGCTTGCCGCGCAGCGCCGGGGTGGTCGCGACGATGGTTCGCGCGCCGATGGCGACCGCCAGGTCGCTGATCTCCCAGGGTCGGGTGCCGGTCTCCACCGACTTGGATTCCTCCATGGCGACCATCCGGGGCTGGTCGCCGTTCTCCCGCCACCGGGTTCCGATCAGCACCGGGCTGGGCCGGCAGTTCGGCGTGACGAAGCAGTACTGGAAGCGCACCAGCAGCCGCCACTCGCCGGGCTTGCCGATGATGGGCACGGGCAGGCCACTGGGCTCGGCGCGCCAGCCGGTCACCTTGAGCTCGCGCAGCGCGGCGAAGCGTCGGCGCAGATCGTTGTGGGCGGCGGGATCGGCGACGGCGAGGAACCCGGCGCGGTCGCCGCCCAGGAGCGCCGCGGACTGCCGGTGGAGCTGGGCGGTGATCCGGTCGGACAACCCACGGGCCACTGCGGTGGCCGGATCGTCGGCCGCCGAGGCGCCGACCCGGCTGACAGTGGGGCGCGAGCCTGTCTCCCGGATCACTCCGACGACGAGCGCCGCCGGCAGGCCGCAGCCCAGCAGCAGGACGACCACCACGAGCACCGTCCACAGCGGCCAGAGCCGCCGTGGTGCTGGCTGCTGCACCTCGTCAGTCACCCGCCGAAGGGTACGACCACTACCTGGATGCGGCGAGGCCGCCCCGGGCCGATCGGCCCGGCCGCTCGCTCACCAGCTTCGGCTGACCGACGAGCCGGATGGCGAAACGGGCCGGCGGTGACCCGAGGGATCGCCGCCGGCCCGTCGGCCGAACCGGAGGAACTACTTCTTGGAGATCAGGGCACGGCCGAAGAAGACCAGGTTGGCGGGGCGCTCGGCGAGCCGGCGCATCAGGTAGCCGTACCACTCGTCGCCGTACGGGACGTAGGTGCGCACCGTGTAGCCCTCGCCGGCCAACCGGGCCTGCTCCTCGGGGCGGATGCCGTAGAGCATCTGGAACTCGAAGCGCTCGGGACCCCTGTCGAACCACCGGGCCCGGTCCTCACCGATGGCGATCATCCGCGGGTCGTGGGTGGCCAGCATCGGGTAACCGTCGCCGGACATCAGGATGTTCATGCAGCGCACGTACGACTTGTCCACCTCACGGGCCGACTGGTACGCCACCGACTCCGGCTCCTTGTAGGCGCCCTTGCACAGCCGCACCCGCGACCCGGCCGACGAGAGTTCCCGGCAGTCCGACTCGGTCCGCCGCAGGTACGCCTGGAGCACCGCGCCGGTCGACGGGAAGTCCTTGCGCAGCCGGCTCAGCACCTCCAACGTCGAGTCGGTGGTGGTGTGGTCCTCCATGTCCAGGGTGACGGTGGTGCCCGCCGCGTCAGCCGCGGCGCAGATCGCCCGCGCGTTGTCGTACGCCAACTGCTCGTCGAACATCTGGCCGAGGGCGGAGAGCTTCACGCTCACCTCGGCGGCCGGGGTGAGGCCCGCGTCGCCGAGCATCTTCAGCAGTTTCAGGTATTCGTCCCGGGTGGCGGTGGCCTGCTCGGGGCGGACGGTGTCCTCACCGAGGTGGTCGAGGGTGACAGCGAGGCCGTCGTCGACGAGCCCGCGGGTCGCGCGCAACGCGTCGTCGGTGGCGGCGCCGGCGACGAACCGGCGGACGACGTCCCGGGTGTACGGGGCAGTCGCGACGAGCCGCTCGACCTGGGATGACCGGGAGGCGGCGAGGATGACGGAACGGAGCATGAGCCGAGCGTAACGCCCCTGCCAGGGGCCCCGCCGAGGGGCAGCCGGGCCACCTCGACATGGGGGGCGGGGCGGCGGCGGTGGCGTCGATCGGCTACAACGATGCCGTGGACCAACGCCCCCGCCGCCGACTCCGCTCGGCCTCCGTGCAGCTCGGCGCGCTCACCGCTCTCGCGCTCGCCCTCTCCGGCTGCAACATGACCTCGGACGACGACGATGACGACGACTGCGCCCTCGGGCCGGTCGGCGGCGGCGACACCGTCGCGCTGGCGATGCGGGTCACCGACCCGGCCGCCGGTCGCACCGCCCCGGAGCCGACCACCGCCGCCCTGCCCGAACGCGGCGGATTCGGCACCCACCTCGCCGCCTGCGGCGGCTGACGTGCGCCGCGAGACGGTCACGCCTCGCCCCGGCTGGGACGCCACCATCCGGTCGCAGGGGCTGGTCTACGTCGACACCGAGCTGCCCGGCGGCGGGATCATGTCGTACTGGGACGAGACCGCCGCGTACGCGTTCGACCTGGACGAGGTGCTGCGGCTGGAGGAGGCCACCGAGGAGCTGCACCGGATGTCGGTGGCCGCCGCCGAGCACGTGGTGGCGCAGCGCCGGTATGCCGAGTTCGGCATCCCGGAGTGGGCGGCCGAGGCGGTGGCCCGGTCGCTGCGGGAGGCGCCACCGACCCTGTACGGGCGCTTCGACCTGGCGTACGACGGCACCTGGCCTCCGAAGATGTTGGAGTACAACGCCGACACCCCCACCGCGCTTGTCGAGGCGAGCATCATCCAGTGGTACTGGCTGGAGCAGACCCGGCCGGAGCTGGACCAGTGGAACAGCCTGCACGAGCGGCTGGTCGGCGCCTGGGCCAAGATCGGGGCAGGGCTGCACGACCCCCGGGTGCACGTGCTCTGGTCGAACGAGGAGGAATCCGGCGAGGACCACATGACCGCCGGCTACCTCGCCGAGACCGCCCGGCAGGCCGGCCTGGGCGTCGAGCTCCAACCCATCCAGGAGATCGGCTGGGACGGCCGACGCTTCGTCGACGCCGACGACAACCCGGTGACCACCTGCTTCAAGCTCTACCCGTGGGAGTGGATGCTGGCCGAGCCGTACGGGCCGGCGGCCCTGGCCCCGGGCACCCCGACCACCTGGATCGAGCCGGCCTGGAAGCTGCTGCTCTCCAACAAGGCGCTGCTCGCGGTCCTCTGGGAGCTGTACCCGGGCCACGAGTACCTGCTCCCGGCGTACCTCGACTCGCCGCGCGGAATGACGGAGTACGTCGCCAAGCCACTGCTCGGCCGAGAGGGCGGATCGGTACGCATCGTCACCGCCGATGAGGAGATCACCAACCCGGGGATCTACGGCGACGAGGGCTGGTGCTACCAGGAGTTCCGGGCGTTGCCGCAGTTCGCCGGCAACCGGATGGTGCTGGGCAGCTGGATCGTCGACGGCGAATCGGCCGGCGTGGGTGTGCGGGAGAGCGCGAGTCTGATCACCGACGGCTACGCCCGGTTCCTACCGCACTACATCGACGCGCCGCGCACCCGCTGAGTCGTCTACCGTTGGGGCGTGAACTTCGACGCGTACGCCCGGACCGGCGTTGACCTGGTCAACGCCCGCCTGGACGACCTCGACGACCTGCGGGCCCTCTTCCCCGACGAGAACGCCTGGATGCGCGACGAGGTCGCGGACCGGGACGTGGCGATTTTCCGCCGGGCACAGAAACGGTTGCGCGACGTCTTCGAGTACGGCACCTCGGGGCGGGACGGCCAGGCGGTCACCGAGCTGAACGCGCTGCTCGAGGCGTTCCCGGTGCAGCCGCGCATCTCCGGGCACGACTCCAGCGACTGGCACATGCACGTGACCAGTCGGGGTGCCTCGGTCAGTGCCGAATATCTGGCCGGCGCGGTCTGGGGGCTGTCGGTGTGGCTCTGCGAGTACGGCAGCGCCCGGTTCGGGGTCTGCGCCGACGAGCGGTGCGGCAACGTCTACCTGGACACGTCGTCCAACTGCTGCCGGCGGTTCTGCTCGGAGCGCTGCGCCACCCGCTCGCACGTCGCCGCGCACCGGGCCCGTAAGCGGGCGGCGGTCGGCGAGCAGGTGGCTGTCGCCCCGCAGCCGACCTCCGCAGCCGATTCCCTCTCACCGGTCAGCTGACGCCGCGTCCGCCCGACCTCGGGCGGACGCGTCAGGCGTCGACCGGTGACGACGCGGTCAGGTGCTGGCGGGCGAACTCCAGCGCGGCGCGCAGGTCCGCCTCGCGCACCGCGCGGCTCTTCGCGCCCCGGGTGGCGACCTCCACCGCCACCGCCCCGGTGAAACCCCTGCCGGCCAGCGAGGAGAGCAGCTCCCCGCAGGGCTGGGTGCCGCGCCCGGGCACGAGGTGCTCGTCGCGGCCCTCGCCGGTGCCGTCACCGAGGTGCACGTGCGCCAGCCCGGCGCCCATCCGGTCGGCCATCTCCAGGGGGTCGCTGTGCGAGGCCGCGCAGTGCGACAGGTCCAGGGTGTACGACGGGTAGCCGGCGTCGGTCGGGTCCCAACCGGGCACGTACGGGACGAACTGCCGGCCCGCCATCCGCACCGGGTACATGTTCTCCACGGCGAAACGCAGCCCGGTGAACCGGTCCGCGACGGTGGCCAGACCCTCGGCGAAGTTGCGCGCGTAGTCACGCTGCCAGGTGAACGGTGGGTGCACCACGACTGTCGGCGCGCCCAGCGTCTCGGCCAGCTCGGCGGCCTTGCGCAGGCGCTCCCACGGGTCGGGGCTCCACACCCGCTGGGTGACCAGCAGGCAGGGCGCGTGCACCGAGAGCACCGGCACGTCGTAGTGCGTGGACAGGCCACGCAGCGCGCCCGCGTCCTGGCTGACCACGTCGGTCCAGACCATCACCTCGACGCCGTCGTAGCCGAGCGCCGCAGCCAGCTGGAACGCCGCCGCGGTCGGCTCGGGAAAGACCGACGAGCTGGACAGGAGCACGGGAACGCGGGAAGTCACATCAGCCAGCGTAGCCCGGCAGCGCCGGGGCCATCGTGACGAGCGCCGGCAAATCGACCGAAAATGGCCACCTGATCAGATCGGCTCCAGTTGATCGAGCCGGCGGAGGATGACGCCCTCCCGCAGCGCCCACGGGCAGATGTCCAGCGAGTCCAGATCCAGGCGGCGCATCACCGCCTCGGCGACCACGGCACCGGCCAGCAACTGGTGGGCCCGGCCCGCGCTGACCCCCTCCAGCTCCATCAACTGCGCCGGTGGGATGTGTCTGATGAAGCCGATGACCTGCCGCAGGCCGGCCCGCGTCAGGCTGCGTCGCACCCACAGCCCGGAACCGGACGGGGCCGCCCCGGCCAGTCGGGCCAGGGTGCGAAACGTCTTCGAGGTGGCCACCGCCCGACCCCAACCCACCTCGGTCATCTGGTCGACGACCTTGTCCAGCCGGCCGTCCACGTACTCCCGGAGCTTGTCGACGGCCTCCGCCGACGGCGGGGCCGCACTGGCCGGATCGACCCGTAGCCGCTCACGGGTCAGCCGACCGGCCCCGAGTGGCAGGGAGACCGCGACGTCCGGGTCCTCGTCGATGCCGGCGGCGATCTCCAGCGAGCCGCCACCGATGTCCAGCACCAGCAGCCGGCCCGCCGACCAGCCGAACCACCGCCGTACGGCCAGGAACGTCATCCGCGCCTCGTCCGCCCCGGAGAGCACCGCCAGGCGTACGCCGGTCTCGTCCCGGACCCGGGCCAGCACCTCGGCCGCGTTGGTGGCGTCGCGCACCGCGGACGTGGCGAAGGCGATCAGGTCGTCGGCCGACAACCCGGTGGCCGCCGCCTTGGCCATGCCCACCGCCTTGACCAGGCCGTCCGCGCCCGCCTCGGTCAGCGCGCCGTCGGGGCCGATCTGCTCGGCCAGCCGGAGCACCACCTTCTCGGAGTGCGCCGGCCACGGGTGCGCGCCGTGGTGCGCGTCCACCACGAGGAGATGCACCGTGTTGGATCCGACGTCGAGGACACCCAGTCGCATGGTGAAGACAGTAGGCGCAACACGTTTGCGCGGCTCACCGGCCTGCGGACGTCACCGCGCGTACGCTGGGCCGAGTGACGATGGAGCTCCGTGTGCTGGTGGACGACCCGGGTGACCCGCGCAGTCGTGAGGTGCCCCTGGACTTCCCTCGGGAGTGGATCGAGTTCACCGACCCGGCCGACGAGACGCACCTGATCCGGGCCGACCTGACCTGGCTGCTCTCCCGCTGGACCTGCATCTTCGGCAAGGGCTGCCACGGCATCATCGCCGGCCGGGCCGCCGACGGTTGCTGCTCGCACGGGGCGTTCTTCACCGACTCGGACGACGAGAAGCGGGTGCGCAACGCCGTCCGGCGACTCGCCCCGTCGACCTGGCAGCATTTCCGGCGCGGGTTCAAGAACTGGACCGACGAGGACACCATCGACGGCAAGACGCCGGCCCGCCGCACCGCCACGCAGGGCCCCGACGGTCCGTGCGTGTTCCTCAACGACGCCGACTTCGCCGGCGGCGGCGGTTGCGCCCTGCACGCCCAGGCGCTGCGCGACGGGGTGCACCCGTTGGAATACAAGCCGGACGTCTGTTGGCAGCTGCCGATCCGCCGCGATCAGGACTGGGTGAACCGGCCGGACAACAGCAAGGTGCTGGTCTCCACCCTGTCCGAGTTCGACCGGCGGGGTTGGGGAGCCGGCGGTCACGACCTGGACTGGTGGTGCACCTCCTCGACGGACGCGCACGTCGGCACCGAGCCGATGTACCTGTCGTACTCACCGGAGCTGACCGCCCTGATCGGCGCTGCCGCGTACGAGCGGCTGGCCGAGCTGTGCGCGACCAGAACGAAGCAGGGCATGATCGCCCCGCACCCGGCCGACGAGGTCTAGCTCTGGGTGCCGATCACCGCACTTCTCGCCCCGACGGCCGCCTGAACAGCCGCGCATCGCAGGCATGAGTCGGAACGCCTTTGGAGCTGAACCGCTGACGACATCAGCGTCTGACTCGTTTGCGACATCAGCTCCAAAGGCACCGAAGCACAGCCCAAAAGGGGGCCTGCGTCGCACGCAGACCCCCTTTGCGTACGCCGATCACGGCTCGAACTTGTAGCCCAGACCCCGCACGGTCACGATGAAGCGCGGCGCGGACGGCTCCGGCTCGATCTTGGAGCGCAGCCGCTTGACGTGCACGTCCAGCGTCTTGGTGTCACCGACGTAGTCGGCGCCCCAGACCCGGTCGATGAGCTGACCGCGGGTGAGCACCCGGCCCGCGTTGCGCAGCAGCAGCTCCAGCAGCTCGAATTCCTTCAGCGGCAGCTGCACGGCCCCGCCGTCGACTGTCACCACGTGCCGCTCGATGTCCATCCGCACCGGCCCGGCGGCCAGCGTCGGCGCACCCGCCTCGGCCACCTCCGGGCTCTGCCGGCGCAGCACCGCCCGGATCCGCGCGACCAGCTCCCGCGGCGAGTACGGCTTCGTGACGTAGTCGTCGGCGCCGATCTCCAGCCCGACCACCTTGTCGATCTCGCTGTCCCGGGCGGTGACCATGATGATCGGCACGGCGGAGCGCTGCCGCAACTGCCGGCAGACCTCGGTCCCCGACATCTCGGGCAACATCAGGTCGAGCAGCACGATGTCGGCGCCGGTCCGGTCGAACTCGGTGAGGGCGTCGGTGCCGGTCGCGGCGACCGAAACCTCAAAGCCCTCCTTACGGAGCATGTACGACAAGGCGTCGGAGAACGACTCCTCGTCCTCGACCACGAGAACGCGGCTCAACGGGGATTTCCTTTCCATTTGCTGTCAGACCTGCCGTAGCCCAGTCGGACCGGATTCGATCCCAACCGGCGGCAGTGTCGCCAGGAGGTCGTCCGGTGGACTGGCGGGCAGCCGGAGGGTGAACGTCGATCCACCACCAAGAGTGCTCGACACCTCGACCCGTCCGCCATGGTTGCTCGCAATGTGTTTCACGATCGCCAGGCCGAGCCCGGTGCCGCCGGTGGCACGGGAGCGGGCCTGGTCGGCCCGGTAGAACCGCTCGAAGATCCGGGCGACGTCCGTGGGGGCGATACCGATGCCCTGGTCGGAGACGGCGACCTCGACGTGCTCGTCGTCGCCGCGGAGGGTCACCCGCACCGTGGTGTCCTCGCCCGAGTAGTTGATGGCGTTCTCCACCAGGTTCGCCACCGCCGTGGCGAGTTGGGAGTCGCTGCCGTACGCGGTGAGACCCCGCGCCCCGTCCACTGTCACCGCGACACCCCGGGCGGAGGCCGTGGTTCGGGTGCGGTCGACCACCTCGGCGATCACCCAGTCCAGCGCGACCGGCTCCGGTGGCGGCTGAGGCTCAGCCCCCTGCAGCCGGGTCAGCTCCAGCAACTCCTGCACCAGCCGACCCAACCGGGTCGACTCGTGCTGGATCCGCTCGGCGAACCGGCGGGCGGCCACCAGGTCCTCGGAGAGGTCGGGCGCCGCCGCGTCGGCCGGCTCAGTCGCGTCCAGCAACGCCTCGGCGAGCAGCTGCAGGGCCCCGATCGGGGTCTTCAGCTCGTGGCTCACGTTGGCCACGAAGTCCCGTCGTACCCGGGTCAGCCGGTGCGACTCGGTCACGTCGACCGCCTCGACCGCGATGAAGCCGTTGCCGAGACCCATCGCCCGCAGGTGCACGCCGAGCGGGTTCTCCCCCGCACTGTCGCGACCTCGGGGCAGGTCCAGCTCGATCTCGCGTCGCACGCCGGTGCGTCGCACCTGGCCGGCAAGGGTACGGATCAGCGGGTGCGCGGCGATTGAGCCGGGAGTGCTGCCGGTACGCAGCAGCCCCATCGCGCGGGCGGCCGGGTTGATCAGCACGGGGACGTCGTCGTTGTCCAGTACCACGACACCGGCCCGGAGTGAGTCGATCGTCCGGCGGCCGAGCCCGGCCTGCTGCTCGTCGGCTATCGCGGGCCTCCCCCTGCTCCAGCGGAAGCTGACGCTCCCCGTCGACGTGGAGTGACCGTCCCGCCTCGGCAGGAACCGGGGCAGCAGCAGACCGGCGGCCATCCCGGCCACCAAAGCCAGGGCCACCACGACCGCCACCGCCCACTCCACCCGGCGATCGTAGGGTCATTGTTAACCTGGCTACCACACAGAACGGGACGAACTACCCTCACTTACGGAAGTGTTCACCCCCACGTCTGGCGTCGTTCACCGTGGTTCATCCGGGATCCGTCCGCGCGCCCTACCGTTGGCGTCGCACCTGCTCAACCCCCTGCGCCGGCACCCGTCGGCGGCGACCGACCACAGGACGTGATGATGCGCGACGAGTTCCGGGCCGACCTCCAGATCGTCAGCCAACTGCTGGTGGACATGGCGGAGGGCGTCCGCGCCGCCATGCGCCAGGCCACCCGGGCCCTGCTGACCGCCGACCGGCAGGCCGCCGAGACGGTCATCGAGCGGGACGCCGAGATCGACGACCTCTACCGGCACGTCGAGGAGCGGGTCTGTGACCTGCTCGCCCGACAGGCGCCGGTCGCCTCCGACCTCCGGGCGATGATCACCGCGCTGCACGTGGCCGCTGATCTGGAGCGGATGGGCGACCTCGCCGAGCACGTGGCGAAGACCGCGCTACGCCGTCACCCCTCCCCCGCCGTCCCGGCCGAGCTGCGGACGGTCTTCACCGAGATGTCCGAGATCGCCGACCGGATGGCCGTGAAGATCGGTTCGGTGCTGGCGAAGCCCGACGCCGACCTCGCCGGCGAGCTGGACCGCGACGACGACGCCATGGACGAGCTGCACAAGAACCTGTTCGCCGTGCTGCTCGGCGACGACTGGCCGTACGGGGTGGAGACGGCGATCGACGCCACCCTGTTGGGCCGCTTCTACGAGCGCTTCGCCGACCACGCGGTCAACGCCGGTGAGCACGTGATCTACCTGATCACCGGGGAGAGCGCGCCCAGCAGTAACTGACCGGCACGAAAAGGGGCCCCTCGCCATCGCTCTCCGCGATGACGAGGGGCCCCTTTCTGGCGGCTCAGCGCCCCTGGTTGGCCACCGCCGCGGCGGCGGCCTTCGCGGCGGTCGGGTCGAGGTACGTGCCGCCCAGAGTGAGCGGACGCAGCTGCGGGTCGAGGTCGTAGCGCAGCGGGATGCCCGTCGGGATGTTCAGCTTGGCGATCGCCTCGTCGGAGATCTGGTCGAGGTGCTTGACGAGGGCGCGCAGCGAGTTGCCGTGCGCGGCCACCAGCACCGTCCGGCCGGCCAGGATGTCCGGCACGATCGAGTCGTACCAGTAGGGCAGCATCCGGTCGACGACGTCCTTGAGGCACTCGGTGCGCGGCATCAGCTCGGTCGGCAGCAGCGCGTAGCGCGGGTCACCCACCTGCGACCACTCGTCGTTGTCGTCGATGGGCGGCGGTGGCGTGTCGTACGACCGGCGCCAGAGCATGAACTGCTCCTCGCCGTACTCGTCGAGGGTCTGCTTCTTGTTCTTGCCCTGCAGGGCGCCGTAGTGGCGCTCGTTGAGCCGCCACGACCGGCGCACGGCGATCCAGTGCCGGTCGGCGGCGTTGAGCGCCAGCTCGGCGGTGCGGATCGCCCGGCGCATCACGCTGGTGTGCACGACGTCCGGCAGCAGGCTGTGCTCGCGCATCAACTCGCCGCCGCGCCGCGCCTCGCCCTCGCCCTTCTCGGTCAGGTCGACGTCCACCCAGCCGGTGAAGAGGTTCTTGGCATTCCAGTCGCTCTCACCGTGTCGCAGCAGGACCAGCGTCCCGACGGTGGGCCCTTCGCTCGCAGTCATGCGGATCATCCTGCCTCAACCGCCCGGCGGACACGCGGGCAGCCGTCGTGACGACCACCACGTGAAAAAGCTGATGACCAGCGGATCCGGCCACCACTAGGGTCGTAAGGCACGTCAGTCACATCGGTCATTACTTGCAAGCGGGGTGCCATATGCGGACGATGCGGAGTTGGTTCCGGGACACCACCGGCGGCTTACCGACCACCTTCTGGTACCTGTGGTCGGGCACCCTGATCAACCGACTCGGCTCGTTCGTCCTGGTCTTCCTCGCCATCTACCTGACCCAGGAGCGTGGCTTCTCGGCCTCGCAGGCCGGCCTGGTGATCGGTCTCTGGGGTGTCGGCGGGGCGTTCGGCACCACCGCCGGCGGCACCCTCGCCGACCGGTGGGGCCGCCGGCCGACGCTGCTCACCGCCCACGTGGGCGCGGCGGCCATGATGCTCGGGCTCGGACTGGCCCGGGATCTCTGGGCGGTGGCGCTGGGCGCGCTGCTGCTCGGCATGTTCGCCGAGGCGGCCCGGCCCGCGTTCGGGGCGATGATGATCGACGTGGTGCCGGCGAAGGACCGGCTGCGCGCCTTCTCGCTCAACTACTGGGCGATCAACCTCGGTTTCGCCTGCGCCGCCGTCCTCGCCGGCCTCGCCGCCCAGGCCGACTACCTGCTGCTGTTCGTGGTCGACGCGGCCACCATGCTGGTCACCGCGCTGATCATCTTCAGCAAGGTGCCGGAGACCCGACAGGCCGGCCCCGCCACCGCCGTCACGGCAGCGGCGGCTCCACGCGGCGCCCTGCGGACGATCCTCACCGACCGGGTCTACCTCGGCTTCGTGGCACTCAACCTGTTCGCCGCGCTGGTGTTCCTCCAGCACATCTCGATGCTGCCGATCGCGATGGGCGACGACGGCCTGAGCCCCGCCACGTACGGCTCGGTGATCGCGCTCAACGGCATCCTCATCGTGGTCGGCCAACTCTTCGTGCCCCGGCTGATCCGGGGTCGGAGCCGCTCACACGTGCTCGCGCTGGCATCCGTCGTGATGGGCGTGGGGTTCGGGCTGACCGCGTTCGCCGGCACCCCCTGGTTCTACGGGCTGACAGTGCTGATCTGGACGGTCGGCGAGATGCTGAACTCGCCCTCCAACTCCACGCTGATCGCCGAGTTGTCCCCGGCCGAACTGCGAGGTCGGTACCAGGGTGTGTTCTCCCTCTCGTGGCAGATCGCCGGGGCCAGCGCGCCGATCCTCGGTGGCCTCGTGCGTGAGCACGCCGGCAACGACACCCTCTGGTACGGCTGCGCCGCGCTCGGCCTCCTGACCGCGGTGGCCCACCTGGTGTCGGGGCCGGCCCGGGAACGGCGTGCGGCAGCGCTGCGCCGCTCCGGTGAGGCACTGGCACCGACTGCCGCCTCCCGTGCGCCACAGCCCGCCGAGGCGTAATGAGTGGCGCGGCGGTGCCGGAGTTCCTACTGTGCAGGTGGAAACAGTTAACAACCTGAACTGTCGGGAGGTCGGGTGCACGCCCTGCGGCGCTGGTGGCACGACACCGCAGGCGGACTACCCGCCACCTTCTGGTACCTCTGGGCCGGCCTGCTGATCAACCGGGCCGGCGCGTTCGCGATGCTGTTCCTCTCGCTCTACCTCACCGACGTACGCGGCGCGAGCGAAGGGCTGGCCGGCACAGTGGTCGGCGCGTACGGAGCCGGTGGGGCGGCCGGAGTGCTGCTCGGCGGGGTGCTCGCCGACCGGTGGGGACGCCGGGCGACGTTGCTCGCCGCGCACCTGGCCACTGTCGGCCTGATGGTGGCCCTCGCCTTCACCCGCCCCCTGCTGCTGATCGCCGTGCTCTCCGCGCTGATCGGCGTGGTCCACTCGATGCCCAGCCCGGCATTCGTGGCGGCGATCGTCGACGTGGTGCCCGCCGAGCGCCGCTCCCGGGCGTTCAACCTTCAGTTCTGGGCGTTCAACCTGGGCATGGCGGTCGCCTCCCTGCTCGCCGGGGTCCTGGCCGAGGCCAGCTTCACCGCACTGTTCCTGGTCGACGCGGGCGCCACACTGACCGCCGCCGCCGTGATCGCCTGGAAGGTGCCGGAAACCCTGCGGTTGGCCCGGCCAGCGCCCGGCCTCCCGCCCGCCACCGGCGCGGCACCGAAGTCCGTCCGGGCCCGTCGGCCGGGACTGCACACCGCGCTCACCGACCGCACCTTCCTGGTCTTCGTCGGGCTCACCTTCGTGCTGGCCGTACTCACCATGCAGACGTCGACCATCATGCCGCTGGCCATGCGCGCGGACGGTCTGGGCCCATCGGCGTACGGGCTGGTGGTCGCGCTCGGCGGCGCGCTGATCGTGGTCGGGCAGTTGTTCGTGCCCCGGCTGATCGACAGGCACCGCAAGGACGTCGTGCTGGCCGCCTCCACGGCGCTGCTCGCGCTCGGTTTCGGGGCGCTGGCCATGGCCGACGAACTGGCCATCTACCTGGGTGCCGCGGTGATCTGGACGGTCGGCTCGATGCTCGCCGCCCCGCCCAACGCCCAGATCAACGCGGACCTGGCGCCACCGCAGCTCCGAGCGCGCTACCAGTCGGTCTTCTACCTGACGTTTCCAGCCGCGGCCTTCGTCGCGCCCACCCTCGGCGGGGTGAGCCTCCAGCACCTCGGCGACCGGCACTGGCTGATCGTGGGCGGGCTCGGTCTGCTGGCCGCCCTCGGGCACCTGCTCGCCGGACCACCCCGGGAGCGGCACGTCGCCGCGCTGCGCCGGGTTGTCGAAGCGAAGCCGACGACCCCCGCGGACCGCGTACCAACCGGATAACCGACGCAAAGCGCCCACCACGACCCTGAGGTCGTGGTGGGCGCTCGCCGGCGGGGCCGGCGGCGGCGGGCAACACTCACCCCCGTAAGCATCGCCCGCTCACGCCGCCGGTCCAAACAGGTGGGAACCGTCCCCCAACGGTTATTCCACCCGTCCCCTCGCGCCTCGTCTGGTGCGCGGATCTGATCGATCCGCCGCTCCCCCGAACGTTTCCAAACGTGGCGCGGTGCAATAAAGCTAGTTCGCCCGGATTCTGGATTCAACCCAGAACGGCTGTCTCGCCGGTCACAACTGGCGAGTATCCGCTGCTCCGGCCTCGTCCGTTGGCAACAGCCGGGTACCCGTCGGCCATTCCCGCAAACACCTCAACCGTCTTCCCGATCGGGTGACTCGGTCCGGAAGAAGCTGCTCTGGCGGCCGTCCCGCAACTGTTCCTGATAAATCAGGTTCAGCCGCCGCAGGTCAAACGTGTAGAACCACTCATCCCAGGTGATCTCGCGAATCCGGCTGCTTTCCCGGTATCCGGGAATGTTGAAGGTCAACACACCCGCCCGGCCATCCCGCTCGGTGCCGGCGATGGTCGCCGGCCTGGCCCCGCGTTCCCGGGCCCACCGCTGGATCACCTCGTGGTTCGCCGTGATCAAACTCCGTCCCGGCCGCTCCGGCCGGTCCGTGAGCGACGAGATCACCTGCGAACTGCGGACCGACCGCCCCGTACCCCGTCCGGTCCGGATCCCGCCGGCCGCCGTTCCGCCACCGGTCGACGGCGTCAACGTGCGCTTGGCCGGTGCGCTCTTGGCCGGTGCGGTGCGCTTCGCCGTGGTGCGCTTCGCTGCCGCGCTCTTGGCCGCCGTGGTGCGCTTCGCTGCCGCGCTCTTCGCCGCCGTGGTGCGCTTGGCCGCCGTGCTCTTGGCCGCCGTGGTGCGCTTGGCCGCCGCGCTCTTGGCCGGCGTCGTGCGCTTCGCCGCCGGCCGCGCCGGTGCCTTCTTCGCCGGCGCCTTCCGCGCGGGCGCCGTACGCGCCGTCGCTGACTTGCGGGCCGCCGTGGTCCTCTTCGCGGCGGTCGTCTTCTTCGCCGCCGCCGTCGACTTACGTCCGGCGGTCGCCTTCGTTGCGGCGGCCCGCTTCGCGGGCGCGCTCTTGTTCGCCGGCGCGGCCTTCGCGCGGCTCGACGCCGGCCTGGCCGCCGACTTCTTGGTGGCGGCGGCACGACCCGCCGACGCCCTGGTGCCGGCGGCCCGGCCCGACGGGCCAGTGCTGCTCCGACCCGCGCCGGCCCGCATCGAACGCACCAGCTGTTTCACCAGCTCGGGCTTGCGCAACGCGGAGATCCCGGAGACCCCGCGTTTGCGCAACTGCCCGCGGATGTCGTCCACCCGCATCCGGGAAATCTCCGACTCGGAGACTCCGGGCGTACCCGGCGTCTGGTTGCCGGCTTGTCGCTTCGTCCTGGTCGCAGTCGCGCCGCGACCTGAGCTGTTCCGCTGAGCCATGGGACGCTCCGCTCCTTGGCACTCCGTCATCGGCGCGCGGGGGTCCCTTGCCGCACCGCGCGGTGCGGCATACCCGTCAGGAGCACTCCGAACCACAGTCAAATCGCCATGATCGTGCCGCATCCAGGATCGAGTGGCATCGCCGCGACGGCGACACCCCTACTTCCTGGTTCGAGCACGACCATGGGATGCGACCCGGGGCCGGGGCGCGTGGCTGGCGTGGGGCGTGGGGCGTGGGGCGTGGGGCGTGGGGCGTGGGGCGTGGGGCGTGGCGCGTGGCGCGTGGG
>NZ_JAKKFE010000015.1:0-46420 GCF_022230935.1 Micromonospora hortensis | reverse complement strand
CCACAGTCACCCCGACGGCGGACCACCAGCAGCACGCATCGACCTCGTGTCCACGCTCCCAGTCTCGCACGCAAATAGCCTTCGCGGAATACCGTCCGGCTGGAGCCGCGTAGTGCCACTCGCCGAGAGGCGACCTGCACACCGACACCAGCGGACGGACCGGCCTGGCCGAGAGGGCCGAGCAACATCACCCTCGCCCTCCTTCGCCCCCGCTACGTCGTTGCCTCCCTTTGCTCTGCACCCGCCCTTTGCTCTGCACCCGCCCGCGCACCACCTACCGAGCGTGACTGTCGCCTGGGCGGGTGCAGAGCAAAGGAGGATTCGAGGGGCTGTCGGCCGAGAGCGCAGGCCGCCACCGGGGTGACGTTTGACCGATTCCGCCCCGGGTAGCTGATCGACGTGACCGACGACGCATCTGTGGCCGGCGAGCCGGACACCCAGGCCCTCGACGACCTGCTCGACGACATCTTCCGGGCGCAGGAGCGGGTCACCCAGGCGGAGATCTATCGCCGGGCGGTGGCCGCCGAGCTTCCACCGGACCTGCTCGCCCGCATCGACGCGCTTCCCGAGGGCGAGTACGCGGTGGACGAGGCCAGCGACCTGCTAGGCGGTTCCATCGGCTGAGCGACCTGGGCGGCGCCATCGCGTGAATGACCGCAGGAGGGACATCGACATGACGCACCACGAGGACCACGACGAGAAGGTGCCGGCGCTGGGTCAGCCCCCGAAGGGCAGGGACACCACACCCGAGCCGGACTTCGCCAACGAGCACGACCGCACGGCGGTGGATCGGAACATCATCACCGGGGCGGACGAGGACGAACGGGAGCCGGAGTCGCCGCACGGTTGGTCCGGCATGCAACGTTGAGGCGTACGCGAAAGGGGGGCCGGTGTCTGCCGGCCCCCCTTTCCCGTCCCGCTGGTCAGTCGTCGTCCTGGTGCCCACCCTCGGCGGCCTGTTGAGCCGTCGCGTACGCCATCTGGAGGAAGTCGGACGCGGCGACCGCCGTCAGCGCGGTGGCCACCAGGCGGGTGAGCCGGGGCGCGAGCACCAGGCCACCGGTCAGCCCGGTGGCCACCCAGACCGCCAGGCAGAACGGGCAGCTCAGCAGCTCGCCGATGGCGTGCCGGGTGGGGCTGCCCGAGTCGCGCACCTGCTCCATCACCTCGCCGCTGCCGATCGGACGGTCATAGCGGGTGAACGGCGCCCGCAACGGGCTGGTCACCGCGTCCTTCGACAGCAACCGGCTCAGTTTGTGCGTGGCGATGGAGAGCAGCACCACGTCGGACGGCGCGGGACGCTCCGGCACCGGACGGCCGGTCGCCTTGACCAGACCGGCGAGAGCCCCGGTCACCCCGGCGTAGGCGCCCATCGCCACCAGGTAGCCGCCGAGCGGCCGGTGCTCGTGCGGCGCGTACGCCCGGCGCAGCCGGGCCGCCTTCTGTCGCAGGCCAGTGTCGCTCACCCGATCTCCTCAACTGTCGTGGTGGTGCGGGAACGACGTCCCGCGCGGCCGGCTCAGCCGGCCTGGAGGTTGTCGGCGACCTCGCGTGCCAGGTTGGTGAGCGCCTCGTCGGCCAACTGGTCCGGACCGGGCCCGCCGGACCCGTCGGCGAGGTCGAGTTGGATTCGGGCACCACCGGAATCCGCCGGCTCCACCCGGATTTCGGCGGACCAGTCGTCGGCGTCGCCGTCGCCCCAGCGGGCGCGCAGCTCCTCACCACTGATCTCCGCGGCGGGGCTGCCGTCTCCGCGCAGCGGCTCCGGCAGCCAGGCCGAGGCACGGTCGGGGTCGGTGGCCGTGCTGAAGACCACCTCGGGTGGCGCGGACATGCCGCGCACGGCGCGCGCCGGCATCACGCGTCCCGCAGGCGGCTGGGATCGACCTCGCGACCCGGGTGGCGGGCCAGGTACTCGGTCTCCAGCTCCGCCGTGCGCCGCAGGTGGTTCGCGAGTGCGGAGTCCGCCGCGTGCCGCAGCGTGTCCAGACGGGTGCGGTGCAGGCTGTGCATCTCGCGGATCAGGTCCTCGTCGGTCAGCTCCGTCGGGTCGATGCCGAGCAGGTCGCCGTCGAGGCCGGGAGCGCCGGCCGGGTCGCCGAGCTGATCGCCGCCCCACTCGGGCACCCGCTGCTCCGGGCTCATATCCGCACTGCCGCTGGACGCAAAGCCGTCCCCACGTACCGATCCGGTCATGATCGCCCCCCTTGATCTCGTTTGGGCTGGCGTCTAGACGATTGCCCAGGCGCGGTGATGCCAAACCAAGCCGGCGAGGCGACGACTACGACACGGTGTCGGAGACCGGTAGCGCCCCCGGTACCCTCAATGTCATGAGGCGGCTCTGGACCCCGGCGTGGATCGCACGCCACGTGGCCATGGTCGTGCTGGTCGTGGGCTTTCTCGGGCTGGGCTGGTGGCAGATCAGCCGGGCCACCGCCGGCAACAGCCTGAGCTGGGGGTACGCGGTCGAGTGGCCGATCTTCGCCGGCTTCGTGGTCTACGTCTGGTGGCGTGAGGTGAAGCTGGCCCGCCGCAAGGCGGCGGAGGCCGACGCGCCGCCCGCGGATCCGGCCGTCGAGCCGGCGCCGACGGTCACCACCGGGTCCCGACCGGCGGTACGCCGCCCGGTGCGGGTGTCCCGGGTACCGGCCACCGGCGATGTCGTCGAGGACACCGATCTGGCCGCCTACAACCACTACCTGTCATGGTTGAACGCCAATCCGGGCGCCCGGCCCGGTGACTATCCCGGCTGAGCCGGGCTCGGAAGGACGGACGAAGGTGGGCGCTGCCCTTACCCGGTACCGCGTGATCGCCTGGATCGTGGGCGTGGTGCTGATCCTGCTGGTCGTGATCGGCATGCCGCTGAAGTACGCGTTCGACAACCCGGTCGTCGTGGAGACCATCGGGCCGGCGCACGGCTTCCTCTACATGATCTACCTGGTGGCCGCGTTCGACCTGAGCCGCCGAGCCGACTGGCCGCTGAAGCGGATGCTGCTGGTGATGCTGGCCGGCACGGTGCCGTTCGTCTCGTTCTACGCCGAGCGCCGGGTCAGCGCCTGGGTGGCCGCGCCGCAGCAGGCACGGACTCCGGAGCCGATCGCCCGCTGAGCTTGCCTGGACGGCCGGTGGGCCCAACGCGGCTCCGGCCCACCGCCGTCGGGTCATCGGTTGGGCCGCCACGGGTCCGCTCCGGCGAGCGGGTCGACCCAACTGCCGTAGCGGTTGACCTCCCGGGCCCGCAGCAGCGACCGGGTGACCTGGCCGAACTGCCGTTCGTCGTCGGCGCTGAACAGCAGCACCTCCGAGCCCTGGTACCACCCCCACAGTTCGTGCGGCGGTGGGCGCCAGCGATCGCCGACCAGGGCGAGAGCGGCCGGGAGCAGGAACACCGCGCCGAGGATCAGGTACGCCCCGGCGGTGAGGCGGTGCAGACCGCCGGTGAAGCCGAGGAGCACCCCCACACCGCCGAGCATGCTGGCGGTGATGACAACGGCCCGGACGGCGATCCGGTCGTGCGGACCCCGGGTGGTACGCAGATGGGTCAGGTCGGCGATCCGGTAACTGTTCCGACCGACGGTGAACCTGTCGACGGTCACGATGATGCCGGGCCGCGCGTACAGCAGGGTCGACCGAGCGCCCGGCACCGTTCGCGGGGGTCGCGTCTTTGCGCCTTCACGATTCACGGTTCCTCCCGAAGGGGACGGTTGGCCGAGTGGCCCCGTCGGCGATTCATCGCTGCCTGTTGACGGGATTCCCGGCTCCGGACTTCATTGTGTTGCGGCGCCGCCAGTCGACCTGGGCATTTACCGGGTCCCGACAGCTCGCCACCACCGGGTGACATCGCCGAGAAACCGCATCCATTTCAGCTTTTATCGGTTATGGCGGCTAGGAATCCGGCGGCATACGCCCGGAACGACGAAAGTCGCATATCCGTCAGTAGGCCGCCAAAAGGGCGATGTTCCCTCGCTCGCAGGTGTCATCAGCCACGATGGCGCCACCCAGCGCAGGCGCCCGACCCGCAACTCTCCCAACTTTCGCCCCTGCTTCAACTGCGAGCGACATCCGTCCCGGGTTAGGTTGGGCGAGCCGGTCCGGCCCAGTGCCGTCCGCCCGGATGGCCCCGGCCGGTGTCGTCGAGGGCGTCAGCAGCCCCGACGGCCGTGGGAGAGGGGCCTTCCGCTCTTGTCATCCCTGAGAAATCTGCTGCGCACCGTGGCGCTGGTCGGCATGTCGGCCGCGCTGATCGCCCCGACGGCGGTGGCCCAGGCCGAGCCGTCCCCCGCCGACCTGACCCGCCGGATCGAGACGTCCTCGGCCGAGTTGGAGCGGGTCGTCGAGTCCTACAACAAGTTGCGTGAGGAGATCAAGACAAACGAGGCCGCCGTGGCCCGATTACAGACCCGCATCGGCCCGCTCGAACAGCAGGTCGAGCAGAGCCGAGCCGACGTGGCGGAACTCGCCTCCACCGCGTACAAGAGCGGCGGTCTGCGCACCGCGGACGCATTGCTCCGTCCCGGCGGCTCGGCCGCACTGCTGGACCGGCTCGGCACGATCGAGCAGTTGACCCGTCAGCGGCAGGAGCGCATCTCCGGCTTCACTGCCGACCAGCAGCGGCTGCTCGACGAGAAGGCACGCCTGGGCGCGACCCTGACCCGGCAGGCCGCACAGGCTCGTCAGCTCGCCGCGGGTAAGAAGCAGATCGAGCAGGACCTGGCCAAGCTGTACGAGCTGCGCCGGCAGGCGTACGGGGCCGCCACCGAGCGACCCGAGCCCAGGGCGGCGACGAGCGAGGCCAAGAACGTGCCCGCCGTGTCCGGTGCTGCCGGAACGGCGGTGCGTTACGCGTTCGGCGCGATCGGCAAGCCGTACGTCTGGGCGGCCGACGGGCCGAACGGTTACGACTGTTCCGGCCTGACCTCGGCTGCCTGGCGGGCGGCCGGGAAGTCCCTGCCGCACAACACCCGGATGCAGTGGAGCGCTGTCGCCCACATCGGGCGGGGCGAACTGCGCCCCGGCGACCTGGTCTTCTACAGCGGGCTCGGGCACGTCGCCCTCTACGTGGGCGACGGTCAGGTGATCGACGCGCCCAGCGCCGGTCGCAACGTGCTCAAGCGTGGCATGAACATGATGTCCATCCAGGGTTACGGCCGGGTGCGCTAACCACCATCGGAAACGGCGAACGGCCGGCGTCCCCCTATCGGACGCCGGCCGTTCGCCGTCATTACTACCAGGTCAGGCTGCTTGCAGCCCCTCCGCCCGGGCCAGCTCGCGGAGCCGGCCGAGGGCCTGGATCTCCAGCTGTCGGATCCGCTCGCGGGACAGCGAGAAGCGGGACGCTACCTCGGTGAGCGAGTGCTCCCGGCCGTCCTCCAGCCCGTAGCGGGCCCGCATGATGCCGGCGGACCGGTCGTCGAGGTGGTTGAGCAGCCCTTCGATGCGCTGCCGCTCCAGGCCGCTGAGGACGATGTCCTCCGGCGACGGCGCGTCACTGTCGGCGACCAGGTCACCGAGGTTCGTGTCGCCGTCGTCGCCCACCGGGGTGTCCAGCGAAACGGTGTCCTGCGACCAGCGGCGCAGCTCGTTCACCCGCTCGACGGTGACGCCGAGGGCGTTGGCGATCTGCTCCGGCTCCGGGTCGCTGCCCAACTCACGGGTCAGCTGCCGGGCCACGTTGCGCATCCGGTTGACGTCCTCCACCAGGTGCACCGGCAGACGGACGGTGCGCTCCTGCTGGGCGATCGCCCGGCTGATCGCCTGCCGGATCCACCAGGTGGCGTAGGTGGAGAACTTGTAGCCGCGCTCGTAGTCGAACTTCTCGACCGCCCGGACGAGGCCGGTGTTGCCCTCCTGGATCAGGTCCAGCATGGGCATCCCCGAGCGCACGTAGCGCCGGGCGATCGACACGACCAGTCGGAGGTTGGCACGGATGAAGAGGTCCTTCGCCCGCTCGCCCTCGACGACCAGCCACTCCAGGTCGGCCCGGTCGACACCGGCGGGAACGGCTTCCTCACCGAGCAGGTGCTCGGCGTAGAGGCCGGCCTCGATCGCCTTGGAGAGATCGACCTCCTTGGCGGCGTCCAGCAGTGGCGTCCGGGAGATCTCGTGCAGGTAGACGCCGACCAGGTCGCGCTCCTCGGCAACCTCGTCGGTTCGCATGCCGATGTTCTTGTCCACGTTGCCCACGGTCCCCTCGCTCGCGCCGGTTGCCCGGTTCCTTGCCATTCCCCACACCTGTCGGCCCCTGGTAACTTCTGCTGTGCCCATCGGTGCTGACACCTACACAACAGATGAGACGTGTCGGGGATTCCTCGTCGTGAGTCGAAAGTGTCACGAATGCCTGAGTAGTAGCTGAGAGCACGATCCATGTTTGCTGTCAGCACCCCATCGGGCGGCTCGCCACTGGGCACCACGTACGGGTTACCGCACCATGGCAACACCGCCCGCCGTGGGGGCACAGCGACCCGGGTCACCACCGCGATGCGATCCTGGTCACTGCCAGATACGCACCGGTGCACCGGTCGGTTCATTCACGGGGGTGTTATTACCCCCCGGCCAGATGAACAATCCGAGGGCCGGTTCGCTTCCCGGTGCGGGTGGCGCTAGGAGGCGAGCAGGGCGAGGGCGCCGCGCACCTGGTCGGCCGAGCGGGCCAGCGCGGCACGGGCGGCGTCGATCTCGGCGCCCGAGACGAGGGCGACGAGCGCCGTCTTCAGGTCCCCGTCGGCCTCGGTGAGGGCTTGCCGGGAGAGCTCCTCCGAGCAACCGGTGGCCTCGACCAGGATCGAGATCATTCGTCCCCGGAGTTTCGCGTTGGTGGCCACCATATCGATCATGAGGTTCGAGTAGACCCGCCCCAGGCGCACCATGACGGCGGTCGAGAACGTGTTGAGGACCAGTTTCTGCGCTGTGCCCGCCTTCATCCGGGTCGACCCGGTGACCACCTCGGGTCCGGTGTCCACCCCGATGAACACGTCGACCGACCGGGCGGCCTCCGCCTCCGGATTGGCGCAGAGCAGCACCGTCGAGGCGCCCTTGGCGCGGGCCGCGGCAAGCGCCCCGAGGACGTACGGGGTGCGTCCGCTTGCCGCCAGACCAACCACCAGGTCCCCGGCCCGTACACAACTGGCCGCTTCGACCGCGCCGCCCCGGTCGTCGTCCTCGGCGTCCTCGACGGCCCGCCACATCGCGTCCGGGCCCCCGGCGAGGTGCGCGCAGAACCAGTGTCGGGGCGAGTTGAAGGTGGGGGCCAGTTCGGCCGCGTCGAGCACGCCCAGTCGGCCGGAGGTGCCGGCCCCGAAGTAGTGCACCCGGTGACCGCCGCGTAGCGCCGCGACCGCCAGGTCGACGGTGGTGGCGATCTCGTCGAGCACCGCGGCGACCGCCGCGGGCACCCGCCGGTCCGCCTCGTTGATCACGGTGAGCACGTCCCGGGTCGACATCAGGTCGAGGTCGACGCTGAGCGGGTTACGCCGTTCGGTGGGGGCACCCACCCGGACCGTGGGGCGAGCGGGCCGTGCGGGCATCTCCGCACCGGCCGTCATGCCCGCCTCCGGTTGGCACCCACCCGGTGCGACTGGACCGCCTCGGCGGTCGCCTCCAGGGCCTTGCGGGCCCGGGCCCGGTTGCGGGCGGCCACCCCGACGAAGAGGCAGTCGACCACTGTGAGCTGGGCCAGCCGGCTGGCCGTCGCGCCGGAGCGGTAGGTGGTCTCCCGTGCCGCCGTGGTCAACACGAAGTCCGCCACGTCGGTGATCGGCGAGCGCGGGAAGTTGGTCAGCGCCACTGTCGCGGCACCGCGGGTGCGGGCCTGCTCCAGCACCTCGATCACGTCGGAGGTGGTGCCGGTGTGCGAGATGCCGATCGCCACGTCGCCCCGGCCCAGGAGGGCGGCCGACGTCAGCGCGGTGTGCACGTCCGGGAAGTAGAAGGCGATCCGGCCGATGCGGTGCAGCTTCTGCTGGAAGTCCGAGGCGACGAACCCGCTGGCGCCGGCGCCGTAGATGTCGATCCGGCCGGCACCGCTGATCGCCTCGACCACCTGCTCGCAGATGGCGGGGTCGAGTTGCTCGGCGGTCTCCTCGACGGCGCGGGCGTCGTTGAACGCGATGGTGGCGATGATCTGGGCGAGGTCGGCACCGGGCGGGATGTCACCGCCCACCACTCGGGCGTCTGGCGGCTCGATGCGGCGGGCGGCCTCGGCGGCGAGGCGGATGCGCAGCTGGGGGTAACCGTCCATGCCGACCGAACGGCAGAACCGGATGACTGTCGCCTCGGATGTCTCGGCCGCGGTGGCGAGGTCGGTGATTGTCCGCCGGGCGGCGGCCGCCGGGTCGGACACGACCAGCCGGGCGACCCGCTGCTCGGCGGGCGACAGCGATGGCAACAGCCCGCTGATGTGGACGATCAGCCCACCGGGCTCGTGACTCGCAGAAATCTTCGGACTCTTCGCCACGGATGAAACTTACTTTCAGCAGGCGTGAGCGTCAACTATGACTGTCCGAGGTGGGGGGAAACTTCGATCGCCGGGATCACCGGTCCCGCACAGCCTGCCACCTTCCCAGGATCGCCGCCTCATCCGCCGGGTCGAGTCCACCCTGCCGGACGGCCGCCGGGTGTGCGGCCATCCAGGACGCTGTCGCCCGAACGGTGTCGGCCAGCGGACGGACCGTCAGACCCGCCTCCAGAGCCGGCCGGACGTCCCGGTCCATCAGGCCGGCGGTCTCCGGCAGCCGCACCCAGAGCGGCAGCGCCCGCTCCCCCGACCACTCGCGGACGTCCTGGGACAGCAGGAACTCCTGGTCGACCCAGGTGAACACCGGATCGGCGACGCCAAGCCCGGCGGCCACCCCGGCCAACAGATCGGCCCGGGACATCGCCGGACCGGTGCCGTCGTACGTGCCGCCAAGGCGGGTGCCGGCGGCGTGCAACAGCCAACGCGCCAGATCGGCGACGTCCACGAACTGCACCCGGTCAGTCGGCTGCCCGGGGGCCAGCACCTCGCCACCGGCCGACAGCCGCCGCACCCAGTACGGGAAACGGTCGCTCGGATCCTCCGCGCCGACGATCAGCCCCGCCCGACAGATGAACGAACGGTCCACGCCGACCCGCTCCCGGACCAGTTCCTCGATGCTCACCTTGCACTCGCCGTACCAGCGGTGGTCCGGGCCGACCGGACCGTCCACGTCCGGCGGGGCCGGTACCAGGATCGGCGCGTCGGCAGCGGTCTGACCCGGGGTGGCGTGGTCCGCGTACACCGAGATCGTCGACACGAACGACCAGTGGCCGACGTGGTCGGCGAGCGCGCTGAGCGCGTGCCGGGCGTGGCTGATCTGGCGGGTCACGTCGACCACTGCGTCGAAGCCGTCGGCGGCGAGCGGGACGAGCGAGTCGGGATCATCGCGGTCGGCCACCACGAAGCGCACCCCGTCCGGCACGGCGCCGGACACACCCCGGGCCGCGCAGGTCACCTCGTGACCCTGTTCGACGGCGAGCCGTGCCGTGGCCCGGCCGAGAAACTGGGTGCCACCGAGAATGAGGATCCGCATCCGCCGATCCTGCGCCCTCAAGGCTCGAACGACCCCACCAATCTGCCCACGGCAGACCGCGATCATGAAGTTGTCACCACTCGGATCGGCGTGTCACGGCAACAACTTCATGATCGACGGAGGGGCCCGAAGGAGGCGTGGGGGCACTAGCGTGGGGTTCATGGGACAGGGCAGCGTTCTGGTGACCGGGGGGTTCGGGGGGCTTGGCGGGGCGGTCGTCACCGCGTTCGTCGAGGCGGGCTGGCGGGTGGTCGTACCGGATCGGAAAGCCCGGCCCGGGTCGGAGCCGGCGACGGCCGGACTGGTCCGCGTGCTCGCGGACCTGGGCGAGCCGGCGGGCGCGGCGCGGGCGGTCGAGGCCGCGGCCGGCGAACCGGCGGCACCGCTGCGCGCGGTGGTCAACCTCGTCGGGGGGTACGCCAGCGGCGGGTTGGTGCACGAGACCCCGGTCGAGGAGTTCGAGCGGATGCTCACCGTCAACCTGCGGCCGACCTACCTGGTCACCCAGGCAGCGCTCCCGCACCTGGTGTCGTCCGGCGGCGGCGCGGTGGTCTGCGTCTCGGCCCGCGCGGCGGTCACCCCGTTCCGCGGCGCGGCCGGCTACTCGACGGCCAAGGCGGCGGTGCTGGCCTTCGCCAACGCGGTCGCCGTGGAGTACCGGTCGCAGAACGTGCGCTGCAACACCGTGTTGCCCAGCGTCATCGACACCCCGGCGAACCGGGCGGCCCAGCCCGACGCCGACCATTCCCGCTGGGTGACCCCGGCCGAGATCGCGCCGGTGATCCGGTTCCTCGCGTCGGCCGATTCCGCCCCGACCAGTGGTGCCACGGTGCCGGTCTACGGGCGGGCCTGAGCCACCACCGGGCCGACGTCCTCTCCGCTCGAGGCGGACGGCGGTAGCCAGGTCTCCAGGTGCGCCTGGATCTGCTCGGTCACCTCCTCGGCCGGGCGGCCCGCGTCCACCAGCACGAAGCTGGGGTACTCGGGCAGTGCCCGGTAGGCGGTGTCGGCTGCGGTCAGCCACCCCATCGTCTCGTGGTCGGTGCCGCGTTCCTCGATGCGCCGGTACGCCTCCGCCGGGTCGACGGCGAGCAGGAAGGTCACCTGCGGCGTCGGGAACAACCGGTAGCCGGCCCGGGCGAGCCGCTCCCAGCGCTGCCCGCCGTGCGCCCGGATGCTCGCGTACTGGCACGCCGAGTAGCGATCCATCACCGCCGTCCGGCCGGTGAGCAGACAGCTGATCAGTGCGATGGCGATGGCCAGCCAGCGCAGCACCGACTCCACGGCCAGCACGCCGTCGCGACCGACGAGCCGTTGCGCGTCCGGCCGGCCGAGGCGTTGGGCGAGCCGACCGAGCCAGCGGCGGCCACTGGCGTTGCGGCGGTAGGTGGCGGGGCGTCCGGCGGCGGTCAGCGCGTCGGCCAGCCGGTGTGCCTGCGTGGTCTTGCCCGAACCGTCGATCCCGATCAGGGCGACGGTGCGCAATCGGGCCTTGCGTCGTCGCATCCCCGATGATCTGGCCACTCTCCACAGGTTATCCGACCCACGCACTTGGTCCGCGAGGTTTGTGGTGCTTCATCCCTGTTGACGCCCGACCGAGACACCAGCAGGTGTGGACGACCTGAATGCCGGGTACCGGAGTTTGAAATCCAACCGCCGGTCCACCAACACGACGACGGAGGAACCAGATGGCTGAGCGCGGAGACGAGAGTCTGGTGCACACCCTCAAGAAGGTCGCCGCCGTGCTCAAGCAGTCCGAGATTCCGTTCGCCCTGGGCGGCAGCTTCGCGGTCTACGCCCACGGGGGCCACTCCAGCGATCACGACGTCGACTTCCTGATCCGGGAGGCCGACGTGGACGAGGCACTGGAGGCCCTGGTGGCGGCCGGCTTCGTCGCCGAGCATCCCCCGGAGGACTGGCTGGTGAAGGTGTTCGACGACGGCCGGATGGTGGACCTGATCCATCGGCCGATCGAGACGCCGGTCACCGAGGAGACGTTCGCCGACACTGTCATCCGACCGGTGGACGCGATTCGCATGCCGGTGCTGTCCGCGACCCAGCTGATGGTGCACAAACTGCTCAGCTTCTCCCAGCACTACTGCGACTTCGCCCGCGGTCTGCCACTGGCCCGCTCGCTGCGGGAGCAGATCGACTGGGAACGGGTACGCAAGGAGACGCAGCACTCGCCGTACGCCGAGGCGTTCCTGGTGCTGCTGGACCGGCTGGAGGTGGTGCCGGCCGCCGGCACCCAGCCAGGAGAGGGGACATCGTGACCCATCATCGCGACATCGACGCCGGGCCACCGGACGAGTACGTCGAGGCGGAGATCCAACGGCTGCTCGTCGAGGACCCGGCCGTCGCCGAACAGGGGATCACAGTGGTTCGACGGGAACGCGCCCTCGTGCTCTACGGCGAGGTGGAGAGTCCGCACCGGCGGGACGAGATCCTGCGTCGGGTGTCCGAGCGCTTTCCGGACGTGCCGGTCACCAGCGACATCGGGGTGATCCGCGCCCAAGCGCCCACGGAGATCGAGCAACTGCCCTGAGGGAGGTTCCATGGTGATCCGGATTGCCGCTGTGGGCGACGTGCATCTGGACGAGGACGTGGTCGGCCGGTTCCGACCGGCGCTGGAGGAGTTGCCGGAGTGCGCCGACGTGCTGCTGCTGGCCGGGGACCTGACCCGGCACGGCACCGAGGCCGAGGCGCGCTGCGTGGCCGAGGAGTTCGGTGGGTTGGCCGTACCGGTGGTGACAGTGCTGGGCAACCACGACCACCAGTGTGACCAGGTGCCACAGGTGGTCAAGGTGCTGGAGGACGCGGGCATCACAGTGCTGGAGGGCAACGGCGTCGTGCTGGACTGCGCGGGTGGCCGACTCGGCATCGCCGGCGTCAAGGGCTTCGGCGGCGGGTTCGCCGGTCGGTGCGCCAGTGACTTCGGCGAGCCGGAGATGAAGGCCTTCGTGCGGACCACCACCGACAGCGCGGACCGTCTCGGTGCGGCGCTGCGCTCGCTGGACTGCGACATGCTGGTCGCGCTCACCCACTACTCGCCGGTGCCGGACACGCTGGCCGGCGAGCCGTTGGAGATCTACCCGTTCCTGGGGTCGTACCAGTTGGGGCAGGCGATCGACTCGGCGCCCACGGCGCTCGCCGTGCACGGGCACGCGCACGCCGGGACCGAGCGCGGCACGACCCCCGGCGGGGTACGTGTCCGCAACGTCGCGCACCCGGTGATCAAGCAGGCGTACAGCGTCTTTCACGTTGGCGATCAACTCGACACCGACCAGGTTTCCCCGATCGGCCAGTCGGGTAGTCAGAGGTCATGGAGCTGATTCTCTGGATTCTCGCAGTCGTACTCGTGGTCGCCGGCATCCTCGCGCTGTTCCGCCGGCAGATCCTGTGGGGCATCGTCCTCATCGTCGTCGGGCTGTTGGTCGGCCCGGGTGGTGTCAGCATTTTCAATTAGCGCTCGTACGCCTCAACACCGGGACCCGCCGGGGTCGCCGCGACCGGAGCTTCGTCCTCCCGACAGAAGCACCGGCCGTGGCGATCCCGGCGCTTTTTCGTGCGTGGCCGGCCCCGTGAACCGCCCTCCCGCTCGGCGGTTTGAGCCGACAGCGAGAGGAAATATCTCGACCATGGAGACATCTCAGGAGGCACCGGCCACCTCCGGGCGGCGAGCGTGGTGGGCCCTCGCCGGTTTCGCGGCGGCGGTCTTCGTGGCGGCCGCGATCGGCGGACTCGGCGTGCAGGGCGCCACCGAGGAGTACGCGAACCTGCGGCAGCCCGGCTGGGCCCCGCCCTCGTGGCTCTTCGGCCCGGTCTGGTCGCTGCTCTACGCGCTGATCGCGGTGGCCGGCTGGCTGGTGTGGCGGCGGGTCGGCTTCTCCCCCGCCCTCTGGGCGTGGGCCGCCCAACTGGTGCTCAACGCGATCTGGACCCCGCTGTTCTTCGGCGCGGGGCAGTACGGGCTGGCGTTCGCCGAGATCGTGCTGATGTGGCTGGCGATCGGGCTCACAGTGGTGCTGTTCGCCCGGGTGTCCCGGGTGGCGGCGGCGCTGATGCTGCCGTACTGGGCCTGGGTCACCTTCGCCGCCGCGCTGAACCTGTCGATCTGGCAGCTGAACAACTGACCGACCGGTCCCCGGCGGCGGTGGCCGCCGGGGACCGTGGCCGGATCAGCAGCGGGGAACGCCGGGGATGTAGCCGTCGGAGCCGGTGTACACGTACGCGTCGGCGATGTAGCGGCCGGAGCCGATCCGGTCCCAGATCGAGCTGGTGCCGTACGTGCCGGTGACAGTGGTGCCGCTGGTCTGGCAGGCGATGGTCACCCGGGCGCCGTCGGCGACGGTGCCCACCGAGGCGTACCCGGTGCCGGGGCCGGAGCGGACGGTCAGCGCCGTGCCGCTGGTGTCGACAGTGCCGTTGCCGCTGCCCGAGGAGCACCCGTTGTTACTGGTGTAGCTCTTGGTGCCCCAGTACAGCGCGAGAGTGCCGTTGAAGCGGACCTGGATGTCGGCGCCGTTGAGGCGCTGCTCGTAGTGCAGGTGGGGGCCGGTCGATCCGCCGGTGGTGCCGACCCAGCCGAGCACCTTGCCGTACCCGACCGTCTGCCCGACCGAGACGTTGAAGCCGTTGAGGTGCGCGTAGTAGGTGCTGTAACCGCCGCCGTGGTTGATCCGGACGTACTTGCCGTAGCTGGTGCCACCGAGGTCGGTCACCCGGTCGACGGTGCCGGGGGCGCTCGCCACCACCGGGTCGCCCTGATCGTCGGTGCGGTTGAAGTCGACGGCGTTCGCCGGGCTGTGACCCGATCGAGTCTGCCCGGACCAGGACTGGCCGCACGGGAACGGCACCTTGAAGGTCGGCGCGGCCAGCGCCGGGCTGGCTGGCGCCAGGACTCCCCCGACGATGAGACCCGTCACCAGCAGGCTGATCCACCGCTTTCGCATACAGCTCCTCCTATGTCGAAAACCTTCGATACGAGGTGTCCAGCCTGACAGATATCGTCAATCTTCGAAAGAGTCCCCAGCTTGTCGCCGGGAGCGCGCCCACCAGGCAGACCGCAGGTTTCCGGATTGTTACTCGCTCGTGTCTGACAGGGGGTGGACCGGGCCGGATGCAAGCGCTTACATGTGTGCACGCCCAATCGGACCGGCGACGGGTCACCAGCACGACCGCGCCGGCTAGGAAGGAGGACGGCATGGCGGTCTTTACCAGACCACGCCAGGCCTTCGTGATCGCCGGTGTAATCGGGCTGGCGCTCAGCGCCACCGCCTGCGGTACCGGCGACGACAAGAAGAGCAGCAAAGCGGGCTCCGCGGAGTGCGCCGCATACGACAAGTACCAGGGCCACGACGGCAAGAAGGTCTCCATCTACGCGTCCATCCGTGACGCCGAGGCCGACCTGCTCGAGCGGTCGTGGTCGCAGTTCACCGAGTGCACCGGCATCGAGATCGACTACGAGGGCAGCGGCGAGTTCGAGGCGCAGCTCCCCGTCCGGGTCGACGGTGGCAATGCCCCCGACATCGCCTTCGTGCCGCAGCCGGGCCTGGTGAAGCGTTTCGCGGACGCCGGCAAGCTGAAGTCCCTCGGCGCCGACACCAAGGCCCTCGCCGAGCAGAACATGCCGGCCGACTGGCTGAAGTACGGCACCGTGAACGGGACGCTCTACGGCGTGCCGCTCGGCGCCAACGTGAAGTCCTTCGTCTGGTACTCGCCGAAGACGTTCAAGGAGAAGGGCTGGGAGGTCCCGACCACCTGGGACCAGCTCATCGCCCTGAGCGACAAGATCGCCGCCAGCGGCACGAAGCCGTGGTGCGCGGGCGTCGAGTCCGGTGACGCCACCGGCTGGCCGGCCACCGACTGGATCGAGGACGTGGTCCTGCGGACGCAGGGTCCCGAGGTCTACGACCAGTGGACCACCCACGCCATCCCGTTCAACGACCCGAAGATCGTCGACGCGGTCGACCGCGCCGGCAGCATCCTCAAGAACGACAAGTACATGAACGGCGGCTTCGGCGGCGTCAAGAGCATCACCACCACCGCCTTCCAGGAGGCGGGCCTGCCGGTGACCACCGGCAAGTGCGCGATGCACCGACAGGCGTCGTTCTACGCCAACCAGTTCCCCGAGGGCACCAAGGTGGCCGAGGACGGCGACGCGTTCGCCTTCTACTTCCCGGCCATCGACCCGTCCAAGGGCAAGCCGGTTCTGGGCGCGGGCGAGTTCGTCGTCGGCTACGCCGACCGTCCCGAGGTCCAGGCCGTGCAGACCTACCTGGTCTCGGCGGAGTACGTGAACAGCCGCGCGAAGCTCGGCAACTGGGTCACGGCGAACAACAAGCTGGACATCGCCAACGTCGCCAGCCCGATCGACAAGCTCTCCGTCCAGATCCTCCAGGACAAGACGGGCACCTTCCGCTTCGACGGATCCGACCTGATGCCGGCCGGCGTCGGCGCGGGAACGTTCTGGAAGGGCATGGTCGAGTGGCTGAACGGCAAGGCGACCGCCCCGGTGCTCCAGGGCATCGAGAGCAGCTGGCCTAAGTGATCCCCGACGGTGGCCCGGTCCGCTGACGCGGGCCGGGCCACCGGCCGAGGTGGACCCGGAAGGGAGGGTTGATGGAGTTCGACTTCGCCGATGAGCAGCCGAAGCTCCTCATGCTGATGTACGGGCTGGTTGCCTTCGTGCTGGTGGTGGGTGGTCTCCTACTGCTGCTCGACGTGGTGCCGGCCTGGTTCGCCCGGCGACGGGAGGCGCAGCTCGTCGCCGCCTCGGCGAGTGGTGCTCCACTTCCCCGTCGGCTCAAGCAGCGGGAGGGGATCTTCGCGCTCTTCTTCCTGCTGCCGACGCTGTTGCTGCTCACCATCGGTCTGGTCGTACCGGCCATCCGCACCGTGCTGCTCTCCCTGATGAACAGGACCAGCACCGAGTGGGTCGGGTTGGAGAACTTCGGCTGGATGTTCTCCGACGACGCGATCGTCCGGGTCCTGATCAATACCCTGATCTGGGTGCTCCTGGTCCCGCTGGTGGCGACCGGATTCGGCCTCATCTACGCCGTAATGGTGGACAAGGCCCGGTTCGAGGCGGTGGCCAAGTCACTGATCTTCCTGCCGATGGCCATCTCCTTCGTCGGCGCCAGCATCATCTGGAAGTTCGTCTACGCCTACCGAGGCGACGGCGACCAGATCGGTCTGCTCAACCAGATCGTGGTCAGCCTGGGCGGTGAGCCCAAGCAGTGGCTGCTCGAATCACCACTGAACACGCTGCTGCTGATCGTCATCATGGTCTGGATCCAGGCCGGCTTCGCCATGGTGGTGCTCTCCGCCGCGATCAAGGCGATCCCCGGCGACATCGTCGAAGCCGCCCGGCTCGACGGTGTCAGCCCGTGGCAGATGTTCTGGCAGATCACCATGCCGAGCATCCGACCGGCGCTGATCGTCGTGATGGTGACCCTCACGATCGCCACGCTCAAGGTCTTCGACATCGTCCGGACCTCGACGAACGGCAACTACGACACCAGCGTGATCGCCAACGAGATGTACAACCAGGCGTTCCGGTACAGCGAGAACGGGCGGGGTTCCGCGCTCGCGGTCTTCCTCTTCATCCTGGTCATCCCGGTCGTGATCTACCAGATCCGTAACCTCCGTCAACAGCGGGAGGGCTGAGATGACCACCGCAACGCCCACCGTCGCCGCCGGCACCCAGAAGACCGACGGCACCCCGACCAGCGCGGTCGGCCGGGTCCGCAAGCGATTGAACAGCCGCACCGCGACGCTCGTCTCGATCGTCATCGCGGTGGTCTGGACCATCCCGACCTTCGGTCTGCTCATCTCCTCCCTCCGCCCGGAGGACGAGATCAAGACCACCGGCTGGTGGACGGCCTTCACCAACCCGCAGTTCACCTTCGAGAACTACGAGCAGGTCCTGTTCGGGCGCTCGGCGTCCTCCGGGCAGCTCGCCGGTTCCTTCATCAACTCGCTGGCGATCACCATCCCGTCGGTGCTCTTCCCGCTCGCCTTCGCGGCCCTCGCCGCGTACGCGCTGGCGTGGATCAACTTCCGTGGCCGGGACTGGGTCTACATCGCGATCTTCGCGTTGCAGATCGTGCCGCTGCAGATGGCCCTGGTGCCGCTGCTGAGGTTCTTCTCCACCGGGGTCAGCCTCGGCGGCGTCACACTGATGCCGGCCTGGGACCTGGTCGACGAGCAGAAGTTCGCCCAGGTGTGGTTCGCCCACACCTGCTTCGCGCTTCCGTTCGCCGTCTTCCTGCTGCACAACTTCATCTCGCAACTGCCGGGGGACCTGATGGAGGCGGCCCGGGTCGACGGGGCCACCCACCCGAAGATCTTCCGCACCATCGTGCTGCCGCTGATCACCCCGGCGCTGGCGGCGTTCGGCATCTTCCAGTTCCTCTGGGTCTGGAACGACCTGCTGGTCGCGCTGATCTTCGCGGGCGGCGGCGACGAGACCGCTCCGCTCACCGTCCGGCTCGCCGAGATGGCCGGCACCCGCGGCAACGAGTGGCAGCGCCTGACCGCCGGTGCGTTCGTCAGCATCGTCGTACCGCTCATCGTGTTCCTGTCCCTGCAGCGCTTCTTCGTGCGAGGTCTGCTCGCCGGCAGCGTCAAGGGCTGACCCAGGCGTCCGCCGCCGCCTGGCCCCTCGGGCGGCGGCGGACGCTCCGGGCACCGAGCGGGGGAAACCGTGACGAGGATCGATGATGTGGCCCGGCTGGCCGGAGTGTCCACTGCCACCGTCTCGCGGGCGCTGCGCGGACTACCGACGGTCTCGGCCGCCACCCGACGCCGGGTACTCGCCGCCGCCGAGCAACTCGACTACGAGGTCTCGCCGAGCGCGTCCCGGCTCGCCGGCGGCCGGACCGGCACTGTCGCGGTGGTGGTCCCCCGGATCACCCGCTGGTTCTTCAGCACCGTCGTCGAGGCGGTCGAGGAATACCTCCACCAGTCCGGCTACGACCTGCTGCTCTACAACCTGGGCGGCCGGGAGCAGGTCCGCCAGCGGGTTCTGCGTACGGCGAACCTGCACAAGCGGGTCGATGCCATGATGCTGGTCGCCACGCCCCTGCGTCCGGCCGACCTGACCGCGCTGGCCACCCTGGAACTGCCCGGCGTCACCATCAGCTCGGGCAGCAGGGTGCCCAACTGGCCGTGCGTACGGATCGACGACGTGGCTGCCGCGCGGGTCGCGACCAAGCATCTGATCGACCTCGGCCATCACCGGATCGCCCACATCTCCGGCGACCCGGACGACGAGTTGGCCTTCACCACCCACCTCGACCGACGTCGGGGTTACCAGTCGGCGCTGCGCTCCGCCGGCCTGCGACCCGACCCCACCCTGGACATCGAGTCCACCTTCACCATCGACGGCGGCAACCGGGCCACCGCCGAGTTACTGGCCCGCGGCGAGCCACCGACGGCGATCGTCGCCGCCTGCGACGAGATGGCGATGGGCGCGTTGACCGCCCTGCGCGACGTCGGACTGCGGGTGCCGCAGGACGTCAGCGTGATCGGCATCGACGACCACGACCTGGCCGGTGTGCTCGGGCTCAGCACCGTCGCCCAGCCCGCTGCCGAGCAGGGCCGGCTGGCCGCCCAGATGTTGCTCGACCCGCTCGGGGCCCGACCGCCGGGCCCCATCGTCAGTCAACGGGGCGCCGATTGCGACACTCCGGTGGTCCTGCCCACTCGGTTGGTGGTCCGGGACTCGACCGCACCGCCCCGGGCACACTGAAATCCACACACCGCAACACGGGAGACGACCCTGAACACCGATCCGACGCAGCAGACCCCCTCCGGTCACCCGGCCACCGGCTGGTGGACCGAGGCCGCCATCTACCAGATCTACCCCCGCTCGTTCGCCGACTCGGACGGGGACGGAATCGGTGACCTGCCCGGCATCACCGCCCGCCTCGACCACCTGGTCGAGCTGGGCGTGGACGCGGTGTGGCTCTCCCCCTTCTACCCCTCGCCGCAGGCCGACGCCGGCTACGACGTGGCCGACTACCGCGACATCGACCCGCTGTTCGGCACCCTCGCCGACGCGGACAAGCTGATCGCCGAGGCCCGGGCCCGCAACCTGCGGGTGATCGTCGACCTGGTTCCGAACCACACGTCCTCGGCGCATCGCTGGTTCCAGGCCGCGCTGCCGGCCGCGCCCGGCAGCGCCGAACGGTCGCGGTACATCTTCCGGGACGGCCGAGGTCCGGCCGGCGACCAGCCGCCGAACGACTGGCAGAGCGTCTTCGGTGGTCCGGCCTGGACCCGGACTGTCGACGCCGACGGACAGCCCGGCCAGTGGTACCTGCACCTGTTCGACACCGGGCAGCCGGACCTCAACTGGGACAACCCGGAGGTGCACGCGGAGTTCCTGGACGTGCTGCGCTTCTGGTTGGACCGCGGCGTGGACGGCTTCCGGGTCGACGTGGCGCACGGCCTCATCAAGCAGGCCGACCTGGCGGACTGGCAGGAGCCGCAGGAGATCCTCTCCGGCAACGAGATCGACAAGCCCCGCCCGCCGATGTGGGACCAGGACGGCGTGCACGAGATCTACCGGCAGTGGCGGCAGGTGCTGGACAGCTACCCCGGCGAGCGGGTGCTGGTCGCCGAGGCCTGGGTGGAACCGGCCGAGCGGCTGGCCCGCTACGTCCGCCCGGACGAGATGCACCAGGCGTTCAACTTCGAGTATCTGCTCGCCGCCTGGAGCGCACCGGCCCAGTACGCGGTGATCACCCGTTCGTTGGAGGCGACCGACTCGGTCGGCGCGCCGACCACCTGGGTGCTGTCCAACCACGACGTGGTGCGGCACGCCTCCCGCCTCGGGCTGCCGGTCGGCACCGTACGCCCCAACGGCATCGGCATCGGCGACCCGCAGCCGGACGCCGCACTCGGTCTGCGCCGGGCCCGGGCGGCGACCCTGCTGATGCTGGCGCTGCCCGGCTCGGCGTACCTGTACCAGGGTGAGGAGCTGGGGCTGCCCGAGCACACCACTCTGCCCGACGAGGCCCGGCAGGACCCGACCTGGGCACGCAGCGGGCACACCCAGCGCGGCCGGGACGGCTGCCGGGTGCCGATCCCGTGGGAGGCCGACGCCCCGTCGTACGGCTTCGGGCCGACCGACGCGAGTTGGTTGCCGCAGCCCGCGCTCTGGGCGGAGTACGCGCTGGACCGCCAACGCGACGTGCCCGGCTCGACGTACGAGCTGTACCGCACGGCGCTGCGGTTGCGCCGTGCCCACGGGCTGGGTCGCGGCACCCTGGAGTGGTTGTCCTCCGGCGACGAGGTGCTGAGCTTCCGCAACGGTGAGCTGACAGTGCTGACCAACTTCGGTGCCGCCCCGGTGCCGGTGCCGGCCGGCGCCGAGGTGCTCGCCGCCAGCGCGCCCCTGGACGACGACGGCGCGCTCCCGGCTGACGTGACCGTCTGGCTGCGAGGCTGACCGAACGCTGACCGGCCCGTTCCGCGGTACTCGCGGGCGGGCCGATCAGCGTGGACCGGCCCGCTATGGAGCTGATGTCGTAAACGATTCATGCCCGCCCGCCGTGCGCCCGCGCCCCGCACCCTCGAGATCGCACTCATTCCAGGATGCGGTGGCCTCGGCCCGCCGGAAGGCAACGAGAACCAGGAAGTAGCGCGATCTCGAGTGGCGCGGGACGCCCAGTCCCTCGGACCCGCACACCGAACGTGCCCCCCCACGCCGCCGCCGCGCCGATCTTGCAGATTCGGTCGTCGGTATGGGCTCTATGCCGCTTGTGTCGGGACAGTAAGCGCAAGATCGCGGGGCGGGGGTGAGTGGGGGTGAGTGGGGGTTAGAGGCGGTTGGCTCGGGTGTGCAGCAGGTCGTGCACGTTGTCGATGTCCGCCGGTGAGGTTCGCGAGGCGAGCCAATACATGACACCGGTCGGGATGAAGAAGAGCTGGAACGCGGCCAGCCCGACGGCGAAGTTCAGCGGTGGCGGGAATGCCGCCCGCAGGGCCTGGAAGGCCACCCCGACCAGCCCGTTGCCGGCCGCGCGACCAACCCCGTTGACCAGGTTGCCCAGGCTGTAGACAGTGCCCCGGTGCTCCGGTGGGTTGACGTCGGCGATCAAGGCGAACCAGTTCGGCGAGTTGGCCGAGGTCAACGCGAGCGCCACGATGGCGGTGAGCAGGCTCAGCCCGACCGACGGCTCGGTGAACACACTGGCCAGCACCGCACCCACCACCGCGCCGCCGCTCGCGCCGTCCGGCACGTCGATGGTCACCGGTACGAAGAACAACACCAGGTAGAACGGCAGCGCGGCGAGGATGCCGATCGAGGCGACGAGTGCCCGCCCTCGCGGGGTACGCCGTTGCACGGCGTCACCGATCAGCCCGCCCACGATGGACAGCACCCCACCGAGCTGGAACAGGGTGGCGAAGACGCTGCCCACCACCACCGCTGTCGAGGTGGAGTAGCCCTGCGCCTCGGCCCGTTCGGCGAAGAGCACCGGCAGCCAGACCAACGAGCCGAACGCGGCCTGCGCGGTCAGGCCCTGCAGGATCAGCCACCGGTTGGTCCGCCGGGCCAGGATGCGCGGCAGGTCGGCGCGGCTGATCCGGTAGTCGTACTCGGCGCCGGCGTCCAACCTGCCGGCCAGCTCCGGCTCGCTCTGGCCACGCCGGACGTCGTACGTGAACAGGTAGGCCACTGTGGCGACCAGGCCGACGCCGGTCAACAGCAGGAACGGCCGCCGCCAGTCGGCAGCCCCGAGCAGCCCGCCGACGAGAGTGCCCGCGAGGGTGCCGACCCCCTGGGAGAGCCCCCAGAAACTCATCACCAGCCCGCGCCGGGTCGGTGAGATCAGATCGGTGACCACGGAGAAGCCCACCGAGCCGACCGCGCCGAGGCCGACAGCCGCGACCAGTTGTGCGGCCAGGAACGTCAGGTAGCCGTCGGCGAGCGCGCTACCGCCGGTGCCCGCCGCCCAGAGCAGCGTGCCCACCATGAGCAGTGGTTTGCGGTTGGTGTGGTCCCCGACGTACGCCCAGCCGACCGCCGCGACCGCGCTGACCAGGAAGCTGACCGCTGTGACCACGCCGAGCAGCCGACCGGACACGTCGAACGCGTCGGAGATCGGGCCGTACAGCGGGGGAACCAGCCCGATCGCCACGTTGTCCAGCGAGGCGAGCAGCACGAACACCACGACGCTGTACAGCCGGTGCGCCGGCCCACCGCCCCGACCGTGCGGGCGCAGGCCGGGCCCGCCACTGGTCACCGTCATGACCGGCAGCCAACCAGACCACGTGAAGGAGGTCGTCACGCGGGTGGGTGCCGGTCACCGTCGGCCCGCACCCACCCGCGTCGATCCCGACTGTCAGCGCCGGTCGAGCACCAACCCGCGCGCCGCGGCGTACTGGTCGCGCACGGCGGGGACGGCCGTCGCCGCGTACTCCTCGGTGCCCTCGACCGCCCAGACCGGCGGCGCGTCGCCGCCCAGGGCGACCCAGGCGGCCTGCCGGGCGGCACCGTCGGCGACGTACTCGCCGGCTGGCGGAACGACGACCGGGCAGCCGAAGACCTGCGGGGCGATCTGCCGCACCGCTGCCGACCGGGCCCCGCCGCCGACCAGGATGACCCGGCGGGCGGTGGCACCCTGCGCGGTCAGCGCGTCCAAGCCGTCGGCGAGCGCGCAGAGCATGCCCTCCACGGCGGCCCGCGCCAGGTGCGCGGGGGTCGACGTGCGCAGGGTCAGGCCGTGCACGGCGCCGGTGGCGAGCGGTCGGTTCGGCGTCCGCTCGCCCTCCAGGTAGGGCACCATGACCAGCCCGTCCGCCCCGGCTGGCGCGGAGAGCGCCAGCTCAGCCAGCTCGTCGAGGCTGACCCCGAGCATCGCGGCGGCGGCGTCCAGCACCCGGGCCGCGTTGAGCGTGGCGACCAGCGGCAGGAAGCGACCGGACGCGTCGGCGAAGCCCGCCACCGCACCGCTCTCGTCAGCGGCGGGCACGTCGGCGACGCTGAACACGGTGCCGGAGGTGCCGATCGAGACGATCACGTCACCGGGCCCGGCGCCGACACCGAGCGCGGCGGCGGCGTTGTCCCCGGTGCCCGCGCCCAGCAGCGCGCCGCCCGGCCCACCCAGTACGTCGGACAGCTTCCCCGCCGAATCCGCCGGACCGAGCACCTCGGGCAGCACCAACCGCCGGCCGAAGCCCTGCTCCAGCAGGTCCAGCCGGTATTGACCGGTGGCCGGCGACCAGTAGCTGGTTCCGCTGGCGTCGCCCCGGTCGGTACGCAGCGCGTCCAGCCCCGGTGCGCCAGCCAGCCGCCAGGTCAGCCAGTCGTGTGGCAGGCAGACGGCCGCCACCTGGGCTGCCCGCTCCGGCTCGTGCGTGGCCAGCCAGCGCAGCTTGGTGAGGGTGAAGCTGGCCACCGGAACGCTGCCGGTGGCCTCCGCCCAGAACCGACTCCCGGCCGAGCCGCCGCCGGCCTCCTCGATGAGGTCGGCGGCGGCGTCGGCGGATCGGGTGTCGTTCCACAGCAGCGCCGGGCGGACCACCCGGCCGTCCTCGTCGAGACACACCATGCCGTGCTGCTGGCCGGCGACGGAGACCGCCGCCACGTCGGCCAACCCGCCGGCCTGGTCGGCGGCGCTACGCAGCGCCTGCCACCAGGCTTCCGGGTCGACCTCCGTGCCGTCCGGGTGCGGTGCCCGGCCCTGCCGGAGCAGGGTGCCGGTCTCCGCGTCCCGGATCACCACCTTGCAGGACTGGGTGGACGAGTCAACGCCTGCGACCAACGGCATGGCGGGGCCTCAGCGAGCGCCGAGCAGGTGCTCGACGGCGAGCTGGTTGAGCCGGACGAAGGCGAAGCCCCGGGCGGCCACGGCGTCCACGTCGACGTCCTCGAACGCGGACCGGTCGGCCAGGAGCTCCTCGTAGCCCTCGCCGTCGCCCAGCGTCGGCGTGCTCAGCTCGCCGACCTTGCTGGCGGCGAGCGCCTCGACCACCTCGGGGTCGGCGCGGAACGCCGCTGCCCGCTCCTTGAGCAGCAGGTAGGTGCTCATGTTGGCCGCCGCGGAGGCCCACACCCCGTCCATGTCCTCGGTGCGGGACGGCTTGTAGTCGAAGTGCCGGGGGCCGTCGTAGGCCGGCCCGCCGTTGGGGCCGCCGTTCTCCAGGAGGTCCACCAGGGCGAACGCGTTCATCAGGTCACCGTGGCCGAAGACCAGGTCCTGGTCGTACTTGATGCCGCGCTGGCCGTTGAGGTCCAGGTGGAACAGCTTGCCCTGCCAGAGCGCCTGGGCGATGCCGTGGGCGTAGTTGAGCCCGGCCATCTGCTCGTGGCCGACCTCCGGGTTGAGGCCGACCAGCTCCGGGTGGGCCAACTGGGAGATGAAACCGAGCGCGTGCCCGATGGTCGGCAGCAGGATGTCGCCGCGCGGCTCGTTGGGCTTGGGCTCCAGGGCGAACCGCAGGTTGTAGCCCTTGTCGATGGAGTACTGGGTGAGCAGGTCCACGGCCTCGCGGTAGCGGTCCAGGGCGGCGCGGACGTCCTTGGCGAGGTCGTACTCGGAGCCCTCGCGGCCACCCCACATGACGAAGGTGCTGGCACCCAGCTCGGCGGCCAGGTCGACCTGACGCAGCACCTTGCGCAGCGCGTAGCGGCGGACGTCGCGGTCGTTGCTGGTGAAGCCGCCGTCCTTGAAGATCGGGTGGGTGAAGAGGTTGGTGGTGACCATCGGCACCACCAGGCCGGTCTCGTCGAGGGCCTTGCGGAACCGGGCGATGTGCTGGTCCCGGGTGGCCGCGTCGACGCCGAACGGGATCAGGTCGTCGTCGTGGAAGGTGATGCCGTACGCGCCCAGCTCGGCGAGCCGGTGCACCGCCTCGACCGCGTCGAGCTCGGGACGGGTGGCGTCACCGAACGGGTCGCGGGCCTGCCAGCCCACGGTCCAGAGCCCGAAGGAGAACTTGTCGGCGGGGGTGGGACGGGGTGCCATGAGCGACCTCCGGGGTGGTGTTGTCCGCTATTTGTTCAGCGATTGAATTATTTGCCCACCCTATGGCACTGTCAAGGGGTGAGCCTCACCCACGCCCCGGCCGGCGCAGTCCGTCAGGGCAGCCTGCGCGAGCTCAACCTCGCCCTGGTCCTCGGCCGAATCGCCACGGCCGACCGACCTCCCTCCCGGGCCGACCTGGCGACAGCGACCGGCCTGACCAGAGCCACAGTGTCCGCGGTGGTCGAGGACCTGCTCGCCGGCCGGCTGGTCAGTGAGTCCGACCCCGCGCCCCGCTCGGGCGCCGGCCGCCCGGCGCGCGGACTGGTCCTGGCCGATCAGGGGCCGGCCGGGCTCGGCCTGGAGGTCAACGTGGACTACCTGGCGGTCTGCGTCGTGGACCTCACCGGCCAGGTCCGGCACCGCACCGTCCACCGGGCCGACCTGCGCCCGGTGGCCCCCGCCGACGCCCTGGCCCGCCTGGTCGAGATGGCCGGAGCAGCCCGCGAGGACGCTGCCGAGGACGGCCTCACCCTGGTCGGGGCCGCGCTGGCGGTGCCCGGCCTGGTGGACGACGCCGGGCTGGTCCGGCTCGCGCCGAACCTCGGCTGGCGTGACGTGCCGGTGCCCGCGCTGCTCGCCGAGCACCCTCCGCTGATCGAGCAGGTGCCCGGCATCCCCGCACTGGTGGTAGACAACGAGGCCAACCTCGCGGCGCTCGGCGAGTTGCACTCTCAGCCACCCGGCCCGTCCAGCTTCCTGCACATCTCCGGAGAGGTGGGCATCGGCGCCGGCATCGTGCTGGACGGCGCGCTGTTTCGCGGCGTACGCGGGTGGAGCGGCGAGATAGGGCACCTTCCGGTGCACCCCGAGGGCCGTCCGTGCCGCTGCGGCGGGCAGGGCTGCCTGGAGCAGTACGCCGGCCAGGAGGCGATCGTGGCCGCCGCCGGGCTGGCCCGGGCGGAGCTTCCCGCGGACACCGCGACGGCCCGGTTGGCCGAGTTGGCCCAGGCCGGCGACGCCGACGCGCTGCGGGCGCTGCACGACGCCGGAACGGCGCTCGGCGTCGCGGTGGCCAGCGTCGTCAATCTGCTCGACCTGGACACCGTGGTGCTCGGTGGCGGTTACGCGGCGCTCGCACCCTGGCTGTGTCCCCCGGTCCTCGCCGAGATCGGCGCCCGGGTGCTCACCGCGGCCTGGTCGCCGGTCACGGTCCGCCCGTCGACGCTCGGCGCGGAGGCCGCCGCGGTGGGCGCCGCCGGCTCGGTGGCCCGCCGGATCGTCGCCCAGCCCGCCGGCTGGCTGGCCCGCGCCGGCTGATCGCCACCCCGCGCCGTGCGCCGCTGTCGGGGAGAATCGGTACCCTTGCTCTCAGGCAACGATCCCCGGTGAGGAGTCGAGAAGCAGCATGCGCACACGTCGTCAGACGCGAGCCGGCGTCCGGCGGTGACCACGACCAAGCAACCCGGCGGCACCCCGTTGCCGGCCGACGAACGGTTGGCCCGGGAGCTGCTCGACGGGCTCGCCGAGGCCGTGCTGACAACGGACGGGACCGGTCGGGTCACCCTGGTCAACGCCATGGCGGCCGAGTTGATCCCGGAGATCGACGCCGGCACCGAACTGGCCGGTTGCCCGGTGGCAGCCCTGGCCCGGGCGGTCGCCAGCGGCGCTGACCGCTTCGACGCCGACCACCACGGCCGGCGACTGCGCGGCGTCCGACGGCAACTCGCCGGCTCCCGATGGGCGTGGTACGTCCGCGACGTCACCGAGGAGCACACCCGCGCCGAGGCCCTGCTCGCCGAACGCTCCCGCACCGCGTTCCTCGCCCAGGCCGGCAGTCGGCTGGCGCTGGCCCTGCACCGGGACCAGGTCCTCCTGGCCGCCACCACGCTCGCCGTTCCCTACCTGGCCGACGTCGCGGTGGCACTGCCCCGACCGACCGCGCCGGCCGAGCCACACGCCCGATGGATCCGGTACGCCGACGGCGAGCCTGCCCCGATCACCGGGCTGGCCAGCCCCGCGCTGACCAGCTCCGTGCCCGGGCTGGCCGAAGCGTTGGCCGGCGACCGGGCCGAGCCGGGCCCCTGGCCGGACGTCCCGCTCACCGACGTGGCCGACCTGCTTCCGCCCGAGTTCGGCCCCGCCGGCATGGTGCTGGTCAGCCCGCTGCTCAGCGCCGGCGGGTCGGCCGGTGCGCTGCTGCTCATCCGTCGGTCCGGGCGGGCCGGCTTCGACAGGCGCGACGTGGAGCTGGCCCGGGAGTTCGCCGCCCGCGCGGGTGCCGCGCTGGCCACCGCCGACCTGCACGGTGAGCAGGCCCACCTGGCCCGGGTGCTGCAAACCAGTCTGCTCCCGCCCGAGCTGCCCGTCGTGCCCGGTGTGAGCCTGGCCGGCGGTTACCGGGCAGCGGGCGACACCCTGCGCATCGGCGGCGACTTCTACGAGGTGTTTCCGCACCCCCGCGGCGCCCTGTTCGCGCTCGGCGACGTGTGCGGCAAGGGCGTGGGCGCGGCGGTGCTAACCGGCCGGGTCCGCCAGTCGTTGCAGACGCTGCGACTCGTCGAGCAACGCCCGCTGGAGCTGATCCACCTGCTCAACCAGGCACTGCTCGACGCGCCGGACGCGGCACGGCGAAACCAGTTCACCACCCTGCTGCTCGGTTCCCTGGACCGGGGGCCGGCCGGGCTGGACCTCCGCATCGCCGGCGGGGGTCACCCGGCGCCCCTGCTGGTCACCACCGACGGCACTGTCACCCCGGTCCCGGTCGGTGGCATGCCGGTGGGGGCGCTGACGGCCGCACGGTTCGCCGAGACCCGGGTGCACCTCGATCCGGGCGATCTGCTGCTCGCGTACACCGATGGGGTGACCGAGGCGCGCGGTCCGCGTGACGCGGCGATGTTCGGCGAGGCCCGGCTGCGGGCCGCGCTCGTGGCGGCGGCCGGGCAACCGCCGGCGGCGCTGATCGACCAGGTGCTCCGGGCGGTCGACGACTGGCTGGGCGGGCAGGCCCACGACGACATCGCGATGCTGGCCGTGGGCGCCTCGGCGTGACCGACGGGCGACCGCCGGGCCGGCTCGATCAGGCGGTACGCGCCACCGGCGGGCCGCCGGCCGGCCATTCCCTCGTGGTGCCGACCGATCGTTCCGGACCGCCCGACGAACCCGTCCACCCCGTTTGGATCTGCCGACCCGAATCGCCCGACCAGTCATCCGGCCGCCCACCGGGCCGGTCCGGGTCGCCCGGCCAGTCCCCCTGGCCCGTCGACTCATCCGACGCTGGCGCGTGCTGCGCCTGCTGGCGTCGGGCGGTCTCGTCGAACTCCCGCATCCCGCGCAGCAGCGCGTCGCGGCCCTCCCGGCTCATCCCGGCCAGCACGGCGGCGAGTTGGCCCTGGCGGTCGGCCCGCAGCTCGGCGACCAGCCGGCGGGCCTCCGGGGTGAGGTGCAGCGAGATCTCCCGCCGGTCGAAGCGGCCCGGCTCGCGTTCCAGCATGCCGGCGGCGACCAGCCGGTCGCAGAGACGGCTGGCGGAGCTGAGCAGCATGTCGAGTCGGGTGGCGAGCCGACGCAGGTTGATCCCGTCGTACTGTTCCACCACCATCACCGCCCGCAACTGGGCACCGGAGACGCGGTTCGCGGTCCCCTCCCGGGCAGACTCCCAGATGCCCAGCAGGGCAGCGGCCGCCGCATCCAGCGCGGCAGCCATACTCGTCTCAGGGTCCGTCGGACGGTTCTGTTCGGCCATGGTGGCCCGAGAGTACTCCGAACCTCCTGGTGGTCGAGCTTTCAGTGAAGGACTGACGATGAGCGAACCGGTCAATCGGGCACGACGTGCCCTGAACGAGACACCAGCTGACCGGCTTGTCGGTGGTATCGGGGACGTGCTCGCCGAGTCGTACGGCATCACCGACGTCGAGCTCTACCAGGTCGACTACCGGCTCGCGGAGCTGCTGCCACTCGGCGACGACGATTCGATCACCAGCCCCGGGCACCCGGCCTGGCGCGCCTTCGACCACCAGTCGCCGATACTGACCGACGGCACCGCCTGGTTCCCGGTCACCATGCGTGGCGAGCGTCGAGGGGTGCTGCGCCTGTCACCCGTGGCGGACGACCAGGACGTCGTCGCCGCGCTGGCCGAGATCGCCACCGCACTCGCCCACGAGGTGGCGGCGGTCTCCGCCGGCACCGACGTCTATCTGGCGGCCCGGCGCACCCAACGCCTCACCCTGGCCGCCGAGATGCAGTGGGATCTGCTCCCCGGCCGCAGCCGGATCCGTCCCTCGTTCAGCCTGGCCGGGCAGTTGGAGCCGGCGTACGCGGTGCGCGGCGACAGCTTCGACTGGTCCGACGACGGGGAACGGGTCTGGTTGTCCACCATCAACGGCACCGGTGAGGGAGTGGCCGCCTCCCTGCTCACCTCGCTGGCCACCCACGCGCTGCGCAACGCGCGTCGGGCCGGGCTGAGCCTGGCCGACCAGGCAGCCCTCGCCGATCAGGCCATCTACGACCTGTACCGGGGCGAGCAGCACCTCTCCGCCTTGCTGATGGAGTTGGACCTGCGCTCCGGGATGATGACAGTGGTGGACGCGGGGTCGCCCCGGCTGGTCCTGCTTCGCGACGGGGACGTCACCGAGCAGCCCCTGGAGGCGCAGTTCCCGCTGGGCATGTTCGAGGCGACCGACTATCACGAGCAGAAGTTCCCGTTGCAACGCGGCGACCGGGTCTTCGTGGTCAGCGACGGCGTGGTGGAGGCCACCGGTCAGCACATGCGCTACGGCGAGACGGCACTGGACCGGTTCCTGCGGCGGACCGGGCCGATGGCACCCCTGGACGCCGTCCGGTCGCTGATCGGTGATCTGCGCGCGTTCGTGGCCGGTGACCTGGTCGACGACGCGGTGGTCGTCTGCCTGGACTGGACCGGCCCGCAACCGTGACCGGTGGTCAGTAAGCGCCCCGGCCGTTCAGCACCGCTCCGAAGGTCTTCCAGAGGATCGTGAGGTCGGCGGCGAGGGACCAGTTCTCCACGTAGTAGAGGTCGAGCCGGATGCCGTCCTCCCAGCTCAGGTCGGAGCGGCCACTGACCTGCCACAGGCCGGTCATGCCGGGCTTGACCAGCAGCCGTCGGGCCACGTCACCGTCGTAGCGGGCCACCTCCGAGGGCAGCGGCGGGCGGGGCCCGACCAGGCTCATCTGCCCCAGCAGCACGTTGACCAGCTGTGGCAGCTCGTCCAGTGACCATTTGCGCAGCAGCCGACCGACGCGGGTCACCCGTGGGTCGTGGCGCATCTTGAACATGAGGCCGTCGGTCTCGTTGCGCGCTGTCAACTCGGCGAGCAGCGCGTCCGCGTTCACCACCATCGTGCGGAACTTGAACACGCCGAACTCCTGCCCGCCCCGGCCCACCCGGACCTGTCGGAAAAGCACCGGGCCCCGGCTGTCCAGTTTGATGGCCAGCGCGATGAACGCGATCAGCGGCAGCAGCACCGCCAGCGCCAGCGACGAGACGGACCGGTCGACGAAGCCCTTCACCAGCTTGCGGACGCCGCGGAACTCGGGCGCCTCGACGTGGATCAGCGGCAGGCCGGCGACCGGGCGGGTGTGGATGCGCGGGCCGGCGACGTCGGTCAGCGCGGGTGCCACGACCAGGTCGATGCCGGTCCCCTCCAACTGCCAACCGAGGCGGCGCAGCCGGGTCGCGGTCAGCTCACCGGAGGCGGTCACCGCGACCGTGTCCGCGCCGATCGCGGTGGCGGCCTCCGGGATACCCCGGAACGACCCCACCACCGGCACGTCACCCAGCCGCTGCGCCACCGGCGCGAGCAGCGCGTCCGGGATGCAGGCGCCCACCACCTGGTAGCCGGCGTACGGCTCACGGCGCAGCGTGTGGACCAACTCCAACACGTGGGCGGTGTCGCCGACCACCAGCACCTTGCGGGACCAGCCGGCGCCCACCGAGCGGGCCCGGTGCAGCCGCTTGCGGGCGGCGAACCGCGCCACCTCCAGCCCGACGGTGCCGACCGCGAAGGAGATTCCCAGGAAGCCCCGGGAGACGCCGACGTCGGCGATGTATCCGATGATGGCGATCGCCCCGGCCAGGCGCAGGCTGGCGGAGCTGACCCGCCGGTACTCGTCCGCCCCGTAGCCGATCACCCGGTCGTCGTAGCAGCCGAGCGCCTTGAGCGAGATCAGCCAGGCCAGCACCAACCCGGGGGCGACCAGCACGTACGGGATCTCCGAGCCGGTCGGCTCGTCGTCACCGAAACGCGCGACGTACCCGATCAGCAGCGCGATGATGAGGATGGTGGTGTCCAGCACCACCAGGACCCGGACGTAGGACCGTTCGTCGGCACGCGCCACAAACCCGGCGCGTCGACCATCGGGCTCCGCCGACGTGGCGGGGGTCAACAGTGTCGCCACGCTCACCGGCCCTCCCACTCTGTACAGGATGGCCCCGGCCGACGGGTCGGACCGGAGGCGGACCGACTAAGCCGGAACAGTCGACATCCTGCCTTGACAACTATGACTGCCGATTGCTTCCGACGTATTGCCGTCACTTTTCTTCAACAAACTGGTGGCCGAAAGGGGCCTGCCACACCGAATCGACGGTACGGCAGGCCCTCGGACGTCTGAGCGTCGGATCAGCGTGGCGCTGGGGGACGCCGTGCGATGGCGCTGAGGAAGATGCTGCCGATCTCGCTCGGGTCCTTGGTGACGAAGACGTCGCCACCGGTCACCTTGGTGATCGACTCCAGCTCTGCCTTGCTGACGCCCTCGCCGATACCGATCATGATGACCTGGACCGGCCGCTCCGGGTCGGCGATCTGCTTGAGCTTGGCGAGCAGCTGCTGCTGGTTGAGGCCGTTGTTGTCCTCGTTCTTGCCGTCGGTGAACAGCACTATCGAGTTGACCCGGCCGGGCTGCCAGTTTTCCTGCACCGCCTGGTACGCGGCCAGCATGGTGTCGTAGAGGCCGGTGTCGCCGCTGGAGGGCTTGACGGTGGCGAGCGCGCCCTCCAACTGGGCCCGCTGGCCGGAGAGCGGCCCGATCGGGACCAGCTCCCGGTAATCCCGGTTGCCGACCAGTTGGGTGGAGAAGGTCCACAGGCCGATCGACCAGGAGTCGTCGAAGAGGCCGAGGCCGCGACGGGCCGCGTCGACGGTGACCTCCTCCCGGCTGCGGTTGTTGGCGCTGGGCACCGGGTCCTTCATCGAGCCGGAGACGTCGATGACGGCGAGCATCCGACCGGACTGGGTGGCGATCGACCAGCTGGAGACGACCCGCTGGATGGCGGCCGGGTCGAGGCCACCCGCCGCGGTGCCGCCGTTCGCCGGTGCGGTCGGCGCGCCGCCGGACGGGCTCGGGGCACCCTGCGGCGCCTTGAATCCCTCGCCCCAGTTGCCGTCCGGCGCGCGCAGCGACTGCGCGGCGAGCCGGTCACGGAAGGTCGGGCTGGTGAGCAGCTCGAACAGCACCTTGGCCGCCGACGCCTTGCTCGGCTCGATGCCGGGCAGCACCGCGTACGGGTAGTCCAGCGGCATCGGCGCCGGCTCCATGTAGAGCGCGGCGAGCGGCACCGGCGGCTTCTTGCTGTTGTACGCCATCACGTCTTCTTCGGACAGCGCCGCCGCGCCGAGACCACTGGCGATGGACGTCGTGTCGTTGGCCGTCGGGAAGCGGGCCAACAGGTCGTTGCGGAGCGAGGAGCGCCCGGTGGCCAGTGCGCGGAGCGCGCCGACGGTGTTGCGCTGGGCGTCGCCGCCGGCGCCGTTGGCGGCGGCGGTCAGCGAGAGCAGACCGGACAGGCCCGCCGCGTCGCGGGTCGGCTCGACGATCCCGGTCCGCAGTGGCGCGCCGGTGTTGGTGACCTGCTTGAGCAGGTCGGTCCAGGTGAACTTCTTGTCCGGCCAGCCCAGCCGGGTGGCGATCGGCTCGGGCATCGCGACGACGATCGGGCTGCGCGCGATGGACTGGCCGTTGGTCGGCGCGAACGCTGTCGCGTCCTTCTTCAACCGCAGCAGCCACGTCGAGGAGTCGGGCACCCAGACGTCGGGGCTGACGGCGGTGCCGCTGGCCTGCCCCACGCCGGCCAGCACGGCGCCGTGCTTGGCGGCCACCACGGCCGCCACGTCGACCGGGTCGGACGCGGACACGTCGACGCGGATGCAGGTCGGACCCACCGCGGCGCCATCCTTGACCCACTGGGAGGCGGCGGCGTCCACCGCTGGCGCGAGTTCGGAGGCGACCGCCACGGCGAGTCGGATCTCTCCCGAGCAGCTGGGCTGGATCAACTCCTGGTAGCCGAACCACGCGCCCGTCGTCACGACGAGCACCCCCGCCGTTGCGGCGGCGGCGGCTAGATGGAGTTTCGAACGCATGCGATGGCGGCCTGCTGACACGGTGACCATCTTGCGTACTAGGTGCCGTCTCTGCCACATCCGTTCGGACTAAAGTTACGGAGGAGAAACAGTTGACCACCTTTTCGCAACACAGAGTGACGAGGCAGCCTCACGGCGTCGCCAAACCAGTGCCGCCCTCACGTCTCTAAACCATCGTTCAGGGCAGTACGCACGTCGGGCTCGGCACCGGCACCGGCTCGCCAACCGCCTCCAGGACACCGGTGTCCGCGTCGCGCCGGAACACCCGCACCATGTCCGCCCGCTCGTCGGCGACGTAGAGGTGCTCCCCGATGAGGGCGAAGTGCCGGGGCCACTCCCCGCCGGTGTCCACTTCGGCCACCAACTCGGGCAGCTCCCCGGTCAGTGTGAACACCGCCACGGTTCCCACCCCACGGTTGGCGACGTAGAGGAACCGGCCGTCCGGGGCGACAGCGACCTCCGACGGCTGGACGTGACCGGCGCGCTCGCTCGCCTCTACCCGCCCGCGCTGGTGCAACGCGCCGTCGTGGGTCAGCTCGTAGGCGGTGACGGAGGCGTCCAGCTCACCGACGAGGTAGCAGCGCCGCCCGTCGGGGTGCCGGGCCAGGTGCCGGGGACCGGTGCCGGGCTTCGTACGCATCCGGGGCGCCCGCGGCACCAGTCGTCCGGTCGCCTCGTCCAGGTCGTACCGGTAGACCGAGTCGGTGCCGAGATCCACGCCGAAGATCGGCCCCGGGCCGGACCCGGGCGAGACCATGTGGGCGTGGGCGTGGTCCTGGCGCTCCGGGTCGGGGCCGTGCCCCTCGTGCACCACCAGGTCGGTGCGCTCGCCGGGCGTGCCCTGCTGGTCGAGCGGGAAGACCGCGATGCTGCCGCTGCCGTAGTTGGCAGCCAGCAGGTGACCCCCGCCGGGCAACACCGCCAGGTGACAGGGCTCGGCGCCGCCGGTCGACCGACTGCCGATCGGGTCCAGAGCGCCGTCCGCCCCGACCCGCCAGGCGCTGATCTCGCCGTCCGTCAGCTCGTTGACCGCGTAGAGCACCGGCTGGGTGGGGTGCCGCACCAGGAAGGAGGGGGACGGGGTGACCGCCACAGTGCCGAGCGGGGTCAGCGCCCCGGTCCTCGGGTCGCGACGAGCGGCGACGATGCCGCTGCCCCGCCCGCCGCTCTGCGCCGTGTAACCCCCGATGTGGACGACCTCACCCTGACCGCTCACGCCCAACTCCTCCGCCGGCATCCTTCGTTGATCCAACCAGAGGCTGCCCGCGTTGCCGGCCCGTTAACCCGCTTTCCGGCCCGGATCTCAGGCCGCCGGCACCGGCTCGCCGCGCTGTCGGGCCACGTGCTCCACCAGAGAGATCAACACCATCTTCCCGGACTGCCGGTCCCGGGCGTCGCAGAGCACCATCGGCACCTCCGGGTCCAGGTCGAGCGCTCGGCGTACGGTCTCCAGGTTGAATCGGCGGGAGTCGTCGAAACAGTTCACGCCCACCACGAACGGGATTCCCCGCTGCTCGAAGTAGTCGATGGAGGGGAAGCAGTCGGCCAACCGCCGGGTGTCGGCGAGCACCACCGCGCCGAGCGCGCCGAAGGCCAGCTCGTCCCAGAGGAACCAGAACCGGTCCTGCCCCGGCGTGCCGAACAGGTAGACCTGAAGGTCGTCGTTGATGGTGATTCGGCCGAAGTCCATCGCCACAGTGGTGGTGGACTTGCCCTCCACGCCGGAGATGTCGTCGGTGCCGATCCCGGCACCGGTCAGCACCTCCTCGGTCTGCAACGGACGGACCTCGCTCAGGGCGCTCACCAACGTCGTCTTGCCAGCCCCGAAGCCTCCCGCGATGAGGATCTTCAGTGCCAGTGGGATCGTGGTGCTGGTGCCCACCTGGTCATAGCGCACGGAGTCCACTGACCACCGCCTTGAGGATGTCGTCGTCGGGAAGGATGCCGGCTGCCGGCGGCTCGTGCACCGCTACCAGGCCCTCGGCGAGGAGATCACCGAGCAGTACCCGGACCACGCCGACCGCGAGGTCCAGCTCGGCCGCCAGTTCGGCCACCGACACCGGCCGGTGGGCCAACATGACCAGCCGTCGATGCTCCGGCAGCAGATGCGAATGGCTCGTCGCGTCGATGTCCGAACCGGCCAACACGAACGCGACCAGGTTGAAATCGTCGACGGCGGAGCGCACTCGGCCTCCGGTGAGCGTGTACGGGCGCATCACCGGGCCGGCTTCACCGTCCAGCCACTCGTGCTGCGGCCCGGGCGGCTCAGTCCGCATCTCCGGCACCCGCTGCCGATCGGGCCGGCGCGGCGAGGCTCTCCCCCACCCGGATCACCAGCATCGCCATCTCGTACGCGACCAGCCCGATGTCCGCGTCGGCGTCGCTCACCACGGCCAGGCAGGCACCCTGCCCGGCGGCGGTGACGAAGAGGTACGCCGCCTCCATCTCCACCACTGTCTGCCGGACCGGGCCGCCGTCCACGTGGCGGCTGGCGCCTCGGGCGAGGCTGGAGAAGCCGGCGGCCAGCGCGCAGAGGTGCTCGGCGTCGGAGCGCTCCAGCTCGGCCGAGCAGCCGAGCAGCAGGCCGTCGGCGGAGAGCACCACCGCCTCGCGGGCGGCCGGTACCCGTTGCACCAGTTCGTCGAGCAACCAGTCCAGGCCGGCGCTCTGCTTCGTCGAATGCCGCACTAGGCGTCCCTCTCAGTCACGGTCGGGGGTTCGGGGGTCGTCGGCGGGTCGGTGGGGGCCGCCTGAGCCGTCGGGCCGGTTGGCGCCGTCGGGGTGGTGGCGGTGGCGCGTCCGCGGGCCGTGCCGGCCTGGAGCGCCGCCATCACCTGGCGGACCTCCTCCGGCGAGCGGGGCGACGGCGTGTCGGTGACTGTCGACCGGGGCTGGGCGGCGGGGGTACGACGTCGCACCCGGCGGGGCAGGCCATCCAGCTCGTCCTCCGGCTCGTCGGAGGTCGCCGAAACCTCGTCGCGCCCATTGGCGGGCGGGATGGCCGAGGTCGGCGCTCCGGTGGGTGGGGCGGGCGGGGCCGTGCTGGCGGACGGGGCCGTCGGCGGGCGGGTACGGGGACGGGTGACAGCGCCCCGGCGCGCCGTCCGAGCCAACCGTCGGCTTGGGTCGGCCGAAGCGGTACCGAGCGTGGCGGGGTCGGGGCCGGCCGGCGGCTCGGTGGTGACCAGATCGCCGGGGACCACCACCACAGCGGTCACGCCACCCTCGCCGGACGGGCGCAACCGCACCCGTACGCCGTGCCGGGCCGCGAGCCGGGCCACCACGAACAGGCCGAGTCGGGCGCTCTGCGCCGGGTCGAACTCGGGCGAGCTGGCCAGTCGGGTGTTGGCGGTCTCCAGTGCCGCGTCGGACATGCCCAGCCCCTGATCGGTGATCTCCAGGGCGTACCCGTTGGCAACCTGGGCCCCGGTGACGGTGACCCGGGTGTCCGGCGGGGAGAAGGCGGTGGCGTTCTCGACCAGCTCGGCGAGCAGGTGGATGATGTCGCCGACCGCCCGCCCCAGCACGCCGGCCGGCTGCACGGCCTTGACGTCCACTCGTTCGTACGCCTCGACCTCGGAGATCGCGCCGCGGATCAGGTCGACCATCGCGACCGGGTTCCGCCAACCCCGGCCGGGCGCGGAGCCGGCGAGGATGACCAGATCCTCGGCGTGTCGGCGCAGCCGGGTGGCCAGGTGGTCGACCTGGAACAGTTCGGCCAGCTCGTCCGGGTCCTCGCTACGCCGCTCCATCCGGTCCAGCAGGTGCAACTGACGGTGCACCAGGCTCTGGCTCCGTCGGGCGATGTTGAGGAAGACCTCGTTGAGCCCGCGACGCAGTGTGACCTCGTCGACGGCGGCCTGGACGGCGGTGCGCTGCACCTCGGTGAAGGCGCGCCCGACCTCGCCGATCTCGTCGTGGCCGTACTCCAGCGGCGGCGCCTCCCGGGCGACGTCGACCTGCTCGCCACGGCGCAACCGGGCCACCACGTCGGGCAGTCGGTGCTCGGCCAGCTCCAGCGCGGCGGTGCGGACGCCGCTGAGCCGGCGGACCAGGGTGCGGCCGACCCGCAGCGCCACGAGCACCGAGACGACGACAGCGACGAGCCCGAGTACGCCGGCGGCGGCCAGCCGCACCAGGATGCGGACCGCCATCGGCACCGAACGGTCGGCGAGAGCGTCGGCCTCGGACAGTTCGAAGTCCCGCAACTGCTGCTGCACCGCGTCCTGGCTGGCCTGCCAGGCCGCCGCGTCGACAGTCGGCCGGCCGGACCGGTTCGGTACGACGAGCGCGTCCTGCATGCTGCGCAGCCGCGTGAACGCCTCGCTCTCGGTCAACCGTTGGTACGCGACCCGGCTACTCGCGGGCAGGTCTGCCACGGCGCTCTCGGTGAGCCACCGTTGGTTGCCGATGGCCTGTACGAGCTGGGTGTGCTCCCCCTCGGCGAACCGTCCGGCGGTGAGCGCGCCGGCCAGCAGCGCGTCGCTCTGGCCGAGCAGTTCCCGGGAGCGACCGAGCGCGGTGAGCGCCAGGGCCTGCCGGTTGATGTCCGGGTCGGTCAGGGTCGCCATGCCGGCGAACGCCTGGAAGGCCGCCGAGACCATGCCGCTGTACAGGCCGATGGCACCGGCGCGGTCCACCTTGCGCTGGTCGATGAACTTCCGCCCGTCCGGCAGCGCCGCCAGGGTGTTGACCAGCTGGTCGACCCGGGTTTCCAGCAGGTCGTCAGCGGCGTCGCGCAGCGGCTCTCCGTCCACCCGCCGGCGCAGTTCGGCGATCGCCCGATCGGTGCGCCGGCGCTGCTCGGCGAGCGCGGGCAGCTCGGAGTTACCGGCGAGCTGCACCACCGAGAGTCGACGTTCCCGTTGCAGCTCGGTGACGACTGTCTCGCCGGGGCGACCCAGGTCGTACAACAGGGTGCGGGCGGAGAGCAGGTTCAGTGCGGGACCGAAGGTCAGCGTGGTCGCGAAGATCCACAGTGCCAGGAGCGCGGTCACCGGCGCGACGACCAACGCGGTCAGCTTCGAGCGGATCGGCCAGTCGCGGGTTTTCATCAGACCTCGCCCGTACAGGGTGGCAGGAGGGTGCCGGCGCTGCCGAGCACCGCGCCTGCCGGCTGCGAGCCCGGCCGCGTCGCCGGGCACCGGCGCGGGCGCCTTGGGCAGGATACGTAATCGGAGGCTGTTTCACTACCGCCCGTGTCTCCACCGCCCATGCGCCTCATCTGGGATGAATCAGGTTTTGGCCGGTGAGTAGTTGCGCCCCTCGTCAGGAAAGTGCCTCGGATCGGGATTGGCGATCACTGCGCGGAGGGAATAGCAGATGACGAAGGAGGAGCCCATGTCGCCCACGCAGATAGTCGTCATCGTGCTCGTCGTGCTGGTGATCGTCGCGGTGCTGGCCGTGGCCGCCCGCTCGCTCAACAACCGCCGGGCCCTGCGCAACCGGTTCGGACCGGAGTACGACCGGGTGGTGGCGGAACAGGACAGCCGGTCCGCCGCGGAGCGCGAACTGCGCGACCGGGAACGCCGGCATGCCGAGCTCACGCTCACCCCACTCACCCCGGAGTCCCGGGCCCGGTACGCCGCTGCCTGGGAGGAACTCCAGGTCCGCTTCATCGACTCCCCCGGCGAGACCGTGGGCGACGCGGATGAACTGGTCACCCGGCTCATCGAGGAGCAGGGCTACCCGACCGGTGACTTCTCCGACCAGATCGCCCACCTCTCCGTCGAGCACGCCCGCACCCTGACCAACTACCGGGACGCGCACGAGATCCACCTGCGCAACTCCCGGGGCGAGGCCAACACCGAGGAGCTGCGGCAGGCGGTCGTGCACTACCGCGCACTCTTCGCCGACCTGCTGGGCGAGGAGCCGGTCGGCCACCACACTCCCGAACAGCGCCACCACCCGGACCACGACGCCACGAGCCGCTGAGGAGGCCACCGATGCGCCAGGAAGAGCAGCAGGTGAGCAACGACCACCCGGAGGCCGTCCGGTCCGCGCCCGTGCCGGTACCCCCGGCCGGCGACCGGGCCGGCCGCTCCGACGTCCCGGAGGACGCCCTCGACGAGCGGGGCACCTTCGACGACCAGACCACCGCCCACGAGCGGGCCAACGACACCGACCGGGACGCCGCGTACGACCCGGCCGACGACGAGCTGACCGACGACGCCGACCCGCGCCACCGGCGCGACGACCGGTCCACCGACGAGGATGGTTTCCACGAGCCGGGGCCGCTGCCGACCACGTTCGGCGCCACCACGGTGGCCGACGCGGTGGCCGCCTCCGCGCTGGCCAGCCCGCACCCGCAGGATCAGCCGGACCCGAGGGCCGAGCGGACCGCCCAGCCGGGCGACGGCGCCGAGGACGGCGAGCGGGAGGGTCTGCGCGCCGACCCCACCGCCGAGCTGCACCGCCGCGACACTGATGTCGACGACAGCGCGGACGTCGACGACAGCGCGGATCTCGACGACCGCACCGCCGCGGACACGTCCGCGCGGACCGTCGTTCCGCCGGGAAGCACTGACGGCGACCCCGAGCGGCGCGTCGATCTGACCGGCGACCGCGATGCCGCCGCGGCGGGTGCGGCCGGCTACGGCAGCGCGACACCGGAGATGGTCGACCCGGACGCGGACGGCGAACCGGTCCCCGGCGACGACACCAGCCCCACGCTGGAGTCCGCCGGAACGTCCCGATCCGCCGGGTCGACGGTCGCGGCCGAGCCGGCCACGCTCCTCGACACGGACACCGCGCAGGGCTTCCGGGACCGCTGGCGGGACGTGCAGCTGCGTTTCGTCGACGACCCACAGGCGGCTGCCGGTGAGGCGCAGTCACTGGTGGAGGAGGCCATCCAGGCCCTCTCCTCGGCGCTCGCCGCTCAGAAGAGCACCCTGGGCGGGTGGCAGGACGCCGGCTCGGCCGACACCGAGCAACTGCGGATGGCGGTCCGCAACTACCGGGACTTCCTGGACCGCGTACTCGGTCGCTGAGTACACAGCACCACCACTGGCGCCCCGGCCGAAACCGGCCGGGGCGCCCTCGTGCGTGCCGACAGTCGCCAACCCCGCCAGACCACTCGACAGGGCCCGAACACGGCGGTCTCGACCTCCGCGAGTGAAACGGCGCGGACGGGGTAATAGGGCGCGCGCACACCAACCAGCGCGGACGTCGGGACGAGGGGTGACGGGATGGACGGCGACGGTCTCCGGCTCAACATGAACGGCCTGGACTACCTGATCCTGGCGCTGTACTTCGTCACCGTCCTCGGGGTCGGCTTCGCCGCGCGCCGGGCCATCCGGACGAGCGTCGACTTCTTCCTCTCCGGCCGCTCCCTGCCCGCCTGGGTGACCGGTCTCGCCTTTGTGTCGGCGAACCTGGGCGCGTTGGAGATCATCGGAATGGCCGCCAACGGGGCCCAGTACGGCGTGATGACGGTCCACTACTACTGGATCGGCGCGGTCCCGGCGATGGTCTTCCTGGGCATCGTGATGATGCCCTTCTACTACGGCTCCAAGGTCCGCAGCGTGCCGGAGTACCTGCGGCTGCGGTTCAACCGCCCCACCCACCTGCTCAACGCGATCAGCTTCGCCGTCGCCCAAGTGCTGATCGCCGGCGTGAACCTGTACGCGCTGGCCCTCGTCATGCAGGCGCTGCTCGGCTGGCCGCTCTGGACGGCGATCGTGGTCGGCGCGGCGATCGTGCTGGCGTACATCACCATCGGCGGCCTGTCCGGGGCGATCTACAACGAGGTGCTCCAGTTCTTCGTCATCCTGGCCGGCCTCATCCCGGTCACAGTGATCGGCCTGGTCAAGGTCGGCGGGTGGAACGGCCTGATGGACGCGGTCGGCGACACCAAACTCGGCGAGGCGGGCCTGCACGCGTGGCAGGACACCGGCAGCACTGCCAACCCGCTGGGCGCGCACTGGATCGGCATCGTCTTCGGCCTCGGCTTCGTGCTGTCGTTCGGCTACTGGACGACGAACTTCGCCGAGGTGCAGCGGGCCCTCTCGGCCAAGAACATGAGCGCCGCCCGGCGCACGCCGATCATCGCCGCGTACCCGAAGCTGTTCATCCCCCTGGTCACTGTCATCCCCGGCCTGGTGGCCCTGGTCACCGTGAAGGGCCTCGGCGCGGAGAGCGGCGACCTGCAGTACAACAACGCCATCCCGCTGCTGATGCGCGACCTGCTCCCCAACGGCGTGCTCGGGGTGGCGGTCACCGGCCTGCTCGCCTCGTTCATGGCCGGCATGGCGGCCAACGTGAGCGGCTTCAACACCGTCTTCACCTACGACATCTGGCAGGCGTACATCCGCCGTGACCGGTCGGACGAGTACTACCTGCGGGTCGGCCGGTGGGCGACTGTCGCCGCCGTGGTGATCGGGATCGGCACCGCGTTCATCGCGGCCGGGTTCAGCAACATCATGAACTACATCCAGGCGCTCTTCTCCGTCTTCAACGCGCCGCTGTTCGCCACGTTCATCATCGGCATGTTCTGGAAGCGGATGAGCGCGCTGGCCGGCTTCTGGTCGCTGCTGCTGGGCACCCTGGTGTCGCTGAGCCTCTACCTGCTCTACAAGGGCGGGGTCATCCATTTCAACTCCGACCTGGAGGAGAGCTTCTGGGGTGCCGGTCTGGCGTTCGTCACGGCGGTGGTGGTCGCCGCGATCGTCACCCCGCTCACCTCACCCAAGCGGGACGAGGAACTGCGCGGGTTGGTGTACGGCATGGGCGGCGTCGACCTGAAGGGCGACGTGCTCGCGGGGGACGCCGCCTGGTACCGCTCCCCGGTGCTGCTCGGTCTGATCGCGGTCGCGCTGGCCGCCCTCTTCTACATCCCGGTCTTCTAAGGAAAGGGGTCGGCAGATGAGCAACGACGGCCAGCCGGCACAGGACCCGCTGATCGACGAGGCGCAGGCGGAGCAGAGGCGTTCCGCCGCGGCCCGGCTGTTCGACATCCGCCGGGTGATCGGTGGCCTCTTCGTCGCGTACGGGGTCATCGTGACGCTGATCGGCATCTTCGACAGCCGGGCCGAGATCGACAAGGCCGAGGGCGTTCGGATCAACCTGTGGGCCGGGCTGGCGATGCTCGCCTTCGGTCTGCTCATGCTGCTCTGGCAGTGGTGGCGCCCAGCCGAAGCGCCGGACCCGAACGAGCAGCAGCCCGACGCCTGAGCATCTGACCGCACGGATTGAGCACGGCCCGGCCGACCGCCGGGCCGTGCGGCATGAGCGCGGCACGAAGGGGTACGTGGGGGAAATCAGGCACCGTGTCGGACACAGGAGGCAGCACCATGACCGATCGCGATCGCCAACCGCCGCTGGAGGACAGCCCCGAGGTGGCCTCGGCGGTGGACGATGACGCCACCGTGCCGCAACTGCGGACCGGAGGTGGCCCGGACCGGGACACACCGGGCTTCGCCGAACCCCGCAGCCGACCGGCCGACCTCGCACCGGACACCGACGAGCTGATCGGCGACCCGTACGCCGCCGGCACCGGGGCGACCGGGACGGGCACCGGCGCCGGCGGGGACAACATCCGCACCGGGGGCGAGCAGCCCTGGGAGCCGGAGGACCTGGTGATGGCCCGCGGGCAGGACCTGACACCGGAGAACCTGGAGAAGGCCCGCCGTGACCTGGCCGAGCAGGGCCGGGCGGCGATCGAACGCACAGTGCCCTAAGGGGGGTCCCCGGCCCGACCTGTGACGGTCGAGCCGGGGACCCGGGGGGAACCTGCTGCCAACAGTGCCTCACCAACCACTGGCAGCGGGTTGGTGCGTGAGCTACCCGATCAGAGCGCCGGGTAGGCGTTGCGCATGAGCTCCTGGAACTGGGCGGAGAACCACGCACCGGAGATCGGCGCGTCGCCGAGCGCCCCGGACGGGTTGTTGCCGTTGCGGGCGTTACCGCCGTACGTCGGGTCGCACATCCGGTCGAAGCCCTTGCCCTCGTTGTTCGGGATCTCCTTGCTGGAGCCGTCCGACTCACCCGGCGGCTTCACCCAGACGTAGGCGTCGATGCCCGTCGCCGGGGTGGCCCGGGGCCGCTCACCGAGACCGGCACCAGCCTGGTTGCACCAGTTGCCGAGGTGGGCCCGGCGGTCGATGCGGCCGCCGTTGACGTACGTGTCGACGCTGGTCGTCGCGCCCGGACCGGTGGGCCGGGCGGAGCCGCCCCAGCCGTTACGGGACGTGTCGATAAGCATGCCGATGTTGGAGTTGAAGCCGACCGAGACCAGCTGGTTGCGGAACGCCTGGGCGAACGACAGCTCGTCGACGTAGAAGTTCCAGTCGACCCACTTGGACTGCCGCACCGTCTGGCCGTTCACGTTGTCGGTGACCTTGAAGTACGGCTCCTGCAACGCCGAGTAGTTCGCCGTGTTGGTGATGAACCCGTGCACGTTGTTGACAGTGCTGCCGGAGGCGACCGCTGCGGTCTTCAGGATGTTGGAGGTCGGGACGAAGTTGGAGTCCCAGCCGAGCCAGCCGTGGTGGCCTGCGTCGATGTAGTTGTAGACGTTGCCGATCGCGCCCAGCTTGGCCAGGGCGTAGCCGACACCGTTGACGTAGGCGCCGTTGGCCTTGACCGTGTCGCACATGACAGTGCCGCCGGCCTGATCGGACGTGTTGGTGACCAGGTTCGGCAGCGAGTCGATCTCGATGATGTTGATGATCCGCAGGCTGCTGTACTTCGACTCGCCCTGGATCGCGGCGATCGGGTCGATGTACTGGGCCTTGTACTTCGGCAGCTCGTCCGGGCCCAGCTCGCCGTTGGAGGCGAGCGCGGAGCAGTCCCGGCCGGGCAGGTTGTAGATCACGAACTGGATGTAACCGGCGCCCTGGCGCAGCGCCTCGTCCAGGTGCTGACGAACCCCGAAGGCGCCGTTGGAGCTGCTGTCCGGGGTGCCGTTGATCGCGGCGATCCGGTCCAGCCAGACGGCGGTGGGGTTGTTGGAGACGCGGCTTCCGCCGGCCTCGGCGTCCGCCTTGGCCTTCCACTCCGGGTTCACGTAGCCGCGCACCCCGACGTACGGGTTGTCGACCTTGGTGCCGGGCGGGTTGGTGGGCGGGTCGGTCGGCGGATCCGTCGGCGGGTCGGTCGGCGGGTCGGTCGGCGGATCGGTGGGCGGGTCGGTCGGCGGAGTGGTGCCGCCGTTGCAGACCACGCCGTTCAGGGTGAACGAGGTCGGCTTCGGGTTGCTGCCGCTCCACGCGCCGTTGAAGCCGATGCTCGTCGACGCGCCGGTGGCCAGGGTGCCGTTGTAGGACAGGCTCCGGGCGGTGACCTGGCTGCCGGACTGGGTGAACGTGGCCGACCAGCCCTGCTGCACCCGCTGGCTGGAGTTGGCGAAGGTCCAGCCCAGCGTCCAGCCGTTCAGCGCGTCGCCGACGTTCTTGATGGTGACACTCGCGGTGAAACCGCCGGGCCAGTCATTGCTCGTGTACGCGATGTCGCACTGCGTCGCGGCCTGCGCCGCGGTAACCGGAATCGTTACGAGCCCACCGGCGACCAGGGCACCCGCGCCGGCGAGCGCGAGGGCCCGGCGTGGGCCGGTTAGCCTTCTCCACACATTCATGCCACTGATCTCCTTGGGCGAGACCGGGCCCAGGTACGGCCCGGCGGGACGGCCCGATGGGCGTCCTGCACGGACGGCCGTCGGCACCACGGGATTCTTTGGGGGGCGCCCGACCCGGACGGGCGATGGTGGTGGTGGTGCCCGGCCAATGCGTCGGCCGGTCGATCGGCGGCGGGGTGCGTCGCCCGGTGAAACCGGGTGCCCTCGACTCCCCTGCCTGCACGGTATGGCTCTCTGAACCGCGTCCGCCGATTCTTGCATGGGAGCGCTTCCATGGCAATGGCTCGATGTGTTGCCGGAGCCGTTTCGGACGATACCTCCGACTGCGCCCGACCGGCACGCGCCGCTCGGACCCGCCGCTACCGGTTGACCGGGCAGGCCCGGCACGGGAAGCGCGGAACGCCATGGCACACCCACAGGACTCCGAGCCGCCTGACACGACGCTCAGCGCAACGAAAGCCGCGTACCACCCCTTCACCTCTTACTTGGATCAAAGGTAAAACGCGAATCTTTCACTTCATAAGTCATGAAACGGTCTAACGTCGGTCTTAGCTCGGTTGTCGCCGAGCTCAGGACAACAGGGATGGAGTGACGCAGGTCATGGCTAAGAAGATGCTCGGGAAGGTCGTTGCGGGCGCCGCGCTCGGCGGCGCGTCGCTCCTGGTGTTCGCACCGGGGATCGCGTTCGCCGACGGCCACGACGACGGCAAGGTCTACGCCAAGCCGCACGTCGTCAAGGCTGGCGACGAGGTCAAGCTCCTCGAGATCTGCCCGGATCGGCAGGAGCACGCGTACGTGTGGTCCAAGGTCACCGGCAAGGTCAAGCTCAAGCCGGCGCATGAAGACCGGGGTGAGGACCGCGAGTGGCGCGAGGAGGAGAACTCCTCCGACCACGACAAGGGCAAGGACGAGCACGGCAAGGACGAGAACGGCAAGGACGAGAACGGCAAG
>NZ_JAKKFE010000014.1:0-90717 GCF_022230935.1 Micromonospora hortensis | reverse complement strand
GCTTCTACGTGTGAGAAAGGGGGTCAGGACTGGTAGCCCGCCGAGCGGTACTCGTACTCCCGGTCGTCGTCGCGGTCCCCGTGGTCGCGGCTGAAGTCCCAGCCGCCGGCCGCCTCGCGACCGGGCCGACCACCCACAGCGAAACCGCCGATCTCCTGGCCGCGACGCCAGCCACGGAAGTAGCCGGTCGTGTTCTCCGCGAGGCTTGCCGCATCACGCACTATCCGCAATGGGCGCTCCTCGCGAAGCGGCGAACCCGGCACCAGGTTGGCCTGCGGCACGCGCTTCGGCAGCCCGGCGTTGGTCTCGGCGCCCACCGCCGGGCGGGCGGCCTGCTCCGCGGCCTGCCAGCCGGTGTCGGCGGTGGTCGACCAGTCCAGGTCGGACTCCTCGGCCTGCCCGACGAACCAGGCCGACTTGGCCTGCGCGAAGATCAGCAGATCGCCGTCGCCCTCATCGGCGACCGGCGGCGGTCGGTGCTCCATCGGCGGCGGCCGGTGCTCGACCGGGGGCGGCGGCCGGTGCTCGGCGGCGCGCTCGGTGCGGGCAGCCGCCCGACCGTTGCGAGCGGCCTGCTCCCGGTCGACCAGGCGCAGCGGCGGCGTCTCCAGGTGCTGGTCCGCGGGAGGGTTGAGCCCCTCGCGCAGCGCCCGGTCGGCCAGCGGCGGCGGCTCCACCAGCCGCAGCATCGGCGGCTCCGGAGGCAGGTCGTCCGCCAACCACGGCGGGGTGACCCGACCGTCGGCCCGACCCGGGTCGGTCGGGGCGTCGACACCGCGGCTGCCGCCGTACGAGTAGGCCACCGGGTTGTTCGGTGAGCTGTCGGACGGGTCCTCCGGGTTGTTGACCAGCGGCCAGTTGGCTCGGGAGCCGGGCGGTGCCGCCTCCTGCCCCGGCCGGGGGGTCGGCACCGGAATGCTGAGATCGGTGGCGCTGAACCCGCCGGTGGGTGGCTCGTCGACAGGGCGTTGCTGGTGGCTCGGCCGGGGCTCGCCGTTGGTCTTGGGGCGGGGCGGAATGACCGTCCGCTGCCGTTCGGCCCGCGCGTTGTTGATCGCGGCGGTGGTCAGCGTCGGCCGGAACGGCTCACCGGCCTCGGCTGGCGGCACCATGCCGCGCTGCGTCGGCGCGATCGGGGTGATCCCGGGCGGCGGAGGCGGCGGAGAGGAGACGGGCCGGTTGGTCGGGCCGTCGATCCGGCTCGGAAGCGGCTCGCTGCGACTGGGCAGCGTGGACGCCGGCGGACCAGCCATCGCCGCCGGGGTCATCGGCGCGGGTGCGACCGGCGGCGGCGTGACCGGCGCAGGGGCGACCGGCGGCGGCCCGAGCGGGCGGGGCGACGCCAACGGCGCGTTACCGGGGACCGGCTCGGGACGGCTGCGCCGCCCGACGGCGGGCGCCGGGTCGGCGGCTGCCGGGGTGGGTCGGACCGACCGCAACCCGGCGTTGGTGCCGGCGAGGCCGGTCATCCCGGCGTTGGTGCCGGCCAGGCCGGTCAACTCGCCGACGGACTCGCCGCGGCGGGCCGCGGCCCGCCGCCCGGGTGCCTGGACAGGCGTGCTGACCCGTGAGCTGAGCGCGCTGACCAGCGCCTCACAGCCGGCGTCGCAGGCCCGTACGGAGGCGACGGCCTGGCGGACCGTCTCGGCCACCGCGGACGTGAGCGCCCGGTTGACCGCGGCACGTCGGGGTGTCTCGGAGATGGCGACCCGCAGGGCGGTGACCGCCTCGTTGATCTCCTCGGCATCGGCGACCCCGTCCGCGGCCAGGTGCGCGGCGATGGCATCAGCCGCGACCGACACCTCACGGCCCCGGGCCACGGTGCCGCCGAGCATGCCCGGCTCGGGCAGCGCGTCCAGCACGGCCAGGGAGACCGGCTCGGCCGGGTCCGGGTATGCGCGCAGGGCCGCCGGGTAGAGCTCACGCAGAACCTCGCGCAGCGCCACGGCGGCGGAGTGTCGGCCACTGGCCAGCGCGGCGTGCGCGGCGAGCACCTGCTTGTAGCCGGCGAGGTCCCGGGGTGCCGGCAGGGTGACGGCGGAGAGCGCCCCCGCCTGCAACGCGCGGGCGAGGCCGACCGCCCGTCGTTCGACCGGAGGCGACTGCATCTCCTCAAGGGAGTCGTCATCGGCGAACCGCTCGGCGAAGTCGTCCACCGAGTCGTCGTCAGCGATCGCCAGGGGTCGCCCCGCCGCGCTCAGCAGCGAGGTGACCGTGTGGTCGTCGCTGTCGGCGGCGATGGCCGCACCGCTCGGCCCGCCCGACCGCTCCACGAGCAGCGCGACGAGCTGGGCGTAGCCAGCGGCGTCATCGCTGATCTCGCAGACATGCAGCAGACGGCCTGCGTCGTCGACCACAGCGGACGTCAGCATCGAACCGGCCGAGGCCGGTCGGTCAGCCGAATCCGCCGAGGCCAGACCGCAGTAAACGCGCACGAGCGCCACGGCGTCGTCCTCCTCCCGGGACAGGTCTTTCCTCTGCCAGCAACTGATGCTCCCCGGTACGGGTCAGTCGCGCCAGTCCACCACCGCAGAGATCTTGCCGACAATGGTGCGCCAACCCAAACTTGCGGTCTGCGCCCCGATCTTCTTCAGCCGTCGCCGAGCCATGAACGCGCCGATCCCACCGTTGGCGGTGCCACGCAGCGCCTCGTCCAGGTCGTCGAGGCTGGAGCCGGCGGAGAGCATGTCGAGTACCGCAGGCAGCCGCAATGCGTACGAGAGGTCACGCGCGGCCTCACCCGCCTCGATCAGCAGGGTCGAATCCCACGTGTCGTGCCCGCCGCGCAGGTTCTCCACGACCAGGTCGAGCTCGTAGGTGTCCTCGTCCAGCGGAGCGATATCTGCCGGCTCCACCCGTTCGGACAATTCATTCCAGCTGTCCAGTTGGGACAGATCGTTTGGCGCACCGGATCGGATGAAACTGACAAGCGACTCGGGGGTCTTGAACAGCAGCAGCTTGCCTCGGTTGCTGAGGAAGACCGGCACCTCCTCGTCGTCCGCCTCGTCCGTGACGGCCTCGTCCGACTCGTCGTCGGTCTCGGCGTCGGCGGCGGCGCCGTCACGGCGGCGCTTCGACTCGTCGTCCTCGTCGGCGAACTCCTGGGCCAGCTCCTCGTCGAGGATGACGACGGTCTCGTCGTCCTCTTCCTCCTCGATCGCCTGGCGGCGGGCGAGGAAGGGGTCGTCCTGGTCGCGCTCGGTCACGTCGGTCGGGGTCAGCGAGCTGGCCGGTCGGTACGCCCGGAGCGTGAAGCCGGTGCCGGCGGGCAGGGCGATCTCCACTGGGTCGATGCGCAGCTCGTCCCAGAGTGAGCGGTCGATCGACGCCGACGGGCGGTCGGTCTCGGTCTCGTCTGGCTCGGCCGCGCCGGTGGTGTCGTCGAGCTCGGGCTCGTCGGCGTCGGGCCGTTGGGGCGACTGGCGGGCCACGCTGACCTCCGTGTGCTTCGGGTTGCCCACCCACCGGGGTCTCTGACCGGCGAGTGACTCTGGGCACATACCCTAGTCGGCAGCCCTGGGTGACCGATGCCCGCACCCCGGTGGCCGGTTGGCGCACGGGTCCGACCTGCTGGTCGTCACCGCTGGCGAAGCGGCGGTTCGACAAGTAGCGTAGCTACGCATGAAGGCCCAGGAACTGCACGGCCATCTCGACGCTCTGCTGCTCGCCGTGCTCGAACAGGGCGCGCTGCACGGCTACGCGATCATCGAGGCGCTGCGCGCCCGCAGTGACGGCAGTCTGGATCTGCCCACCGGCACCATCTATCCGGCGCTTCGTCGCCTGGAACGCGCCGGTCACGTGGCGAGCACCTGGAGCACTGTCAGCGGCCGGGAACGGCGGACGTACCAGCTCACCGACTCCGGCCGGCGGGCGCTGGCCGGTGAGCGGGCCGGCTGGCGCGAGTTCCAACTGACCGTCGGCCGGTTCCTCGATCCCGGCAGCCCGCCCACCCCGGCCTGACCCGCTCGAATCCGAAGCCGATCAGCGCGTGGCGGCCAGCAGCCAGCCGCGGGCCGCGCGGGTCAGCGAGAAGTAGGCGCCGCCCACCAACACCGCACCGATGATCATCGGTGGCCAGTGCGCCGCCGCGTCCCAGAGGTTGAGCGACCAGGTGAAGAGGGCGCTGCCGGCCACTATGCCGAGGATCAGGACGCCGGTCAGGCCGGCGCCCACCGCGCGTTGGGCCAGGGCCAGGCCGGGCCGTGGCGCTCGCGCGGTCGCCCAGACCACCAGCAGACCGGCCACCGAGAGCGCCAGCGCGCTCATCCAGATCCAGTCGACCGAGTTGGAGAGCAGCAGGTAGCCGGCCGGAGGGCGTGGGCCACCACTCCAGCTCGACCCCCGCCAGGTCAGATCACCGGCGAACACCCCCACCCCAGCGATCGCCAGCATCCGCAGGGAGAGCCCACGCAGGGCGCCCACCGCCAGCTCGGCCTGCCAGGACGGGAGCACCTGCGCCGGTGAGCCGAACTCCACCACCGCCCGGCGCTGCGCCTCGGTGGGTGGCACCCCGCTCTCGCGGTACGCCTCGACGGCGTCCAGCAACCCGTGTCGGGCCTCGGTCAGTAGGTCGGACTTGAGTCGCGCCGGCCCCTGCAGTCGAGCGGCCAGCTCCCGCAGGTGCTCGTCGACCATCACGTCCTCACCGCGCCCCATGGCACCACACTGCCACGGACTCCCGCCGGTCGACGTCCGGGAGAACCCTGGTCCGTCCCCGAGTCGGGTCAGGGGGCGAGCGCCAGGTAACCCCGTTCGGCCGCGGCCTGGAGCAGCCACTGGTCCCGGTACCAGCCCGGGGCCGCTACCAACTCGGCGTGCCGACCACGCTGGATCACCCGACCGCCGTCCAGGACCACTATCTCGTCCAGCTCGGCCAGCCCGCTGAGCCGGTGGCTGATCAGCAGCACCGAGTGCCCGGCGGGGGTGGCGGCGAGGGCGGACGCGAGCACCGCGTCCGCGGCGGTCGGGTCCAGACCTTCGGTGGGCTCGTCGAGCACCAGCACCGGCGGCGCGGCGAGTAGTGCCCGGGCCAGCGCCAGCCGCTGCCGCTGCCCGCCGGAGAGCTGCCCGCCCTCCTCGCCGACCAGCGTGTCCCAGCCAGCCGGCTGAGCGCGGACCCAGTCCAGCAGTCCGGCGGCGGCGGTGGCCGCGGTCAGCTCCTCCTCGCCCGCTCCGGCCCGCCCGAGCAGCAGGTTCTCCCGCACCGTGGCATGGAAGACGTACGCCTCGGCCAGCAGCCCGCCGACGGCGCGCGGCAGGGCCTCCTCGGCGTACGCCGAGAGGTCTTGACCGTCCAGGGTGACCCGGCCGGACACGGGCCGGACGGTGCCGGTCAGCACCGCGGCCAGTGTGCTCTTGCCGGCGCCGCTCGGGCCGACGACAGCGATCCGGCGTCCCGCGGGCAGGTCCAGGCTGACCCCGTCCAGGGCGGGCGCCGCACCGGCCCGGTACCGCACTGTCACGTCGTCGAAACGCAGCTCGTGCGGGCCGGTCAGGTCCGTTGGACCGGCCGCCGGCGGCGCGGTCGGCGGGTCGGGGTCGAGCAGGTCGGCCACCCGGCTCAGGCCGGGCCGTAGCTGCGTCCACTGCCGGGCCGCCGCGACCAACACCAGCGTCACCTCGACGGCGGCCAGTGTGCCGACGGCCAGGACGCCCACCAGCACGCCCGACACGTCGGCGGCGAGCGCGACAAGCACCACCGCTGCCGCGGTCACGCCGGCGGCCAGCACGCCGGCCGCGTCCACAGCGAAGCCGGTGGCGGCCAGCCGACGTTCCAGCCGGGCCAGCCGGTGGGCGCGCTGCTCGGCGGCGCGCAACGTGACGTCGGTCGCCCCGAACGCGGCCAGGTCGGCCGCGCCGTGGGTGAGGTCGATCGCGTCGGTGGCCAGCGCGCCCCGCAGGGGGGCCACCTCGGCCGCGCTGCGGCGGGTGACAGCGGTGGCCAACGCGGGCAGCGCCACCCCGGCGACCAGCAGCCCGACGGCGAGCGCGCCAGCGGCCGGTGGTGAGATCAGCGCCGCCACGGCGACCGCCAGGACACCGACCACTGCCGCCGCCGAGGCGGGCACCAGCACCCGCAACAACAGGTCCTGCACGGCCTCCACGTCGGAGACCAGTCGACTCAGCACGTCCCCGGAGCGGTGCGCAGTGCCACGGCGGGCCGCCAGGGTGGCGAAGACCCGGGCCCGGACATCGGTGATCATGCGGAGCACCGCGTCGTGCCCGGCGAGCCGTTCGGTGTAGCGGAACACGCCCCGGCTGATCGCCAGCGCCCGGACCGCGACGATCGCCACAGTGAGGCGGTCCAGCGGAGGCTGACCGGCGGCGCTCATCAGCAGCCAGGTGGCGGTGGCCATCAGGGCCAGGCCGGCGAACTCGGTGGCGGCCGCCAGCAGCCCGGCTCCGATCAGGCGGCCCAGGTACGGCCGGGCCAGTCGCAGCACTGCCCGCTCGGCGGCGGCCCGCCCGGCCGGTGCCGCGTCGGCCACCACCGCCCGCCCGTGTTCCCCGGTCATCGGGCGGCCTTCCCGGTCGGCTCGGGTGTCAACTCGGTGACCAGACCGTCCTCGATGCGCAGGATCCGGTCGGCGTCGGCCAGCAACGCCGGTCGGTGCGCTACCAGCAGCGCCGTCCGCCCGGCGACCAGGCGACGGGTGGCGTCGAGCACCACCGCCTCGGCCGCCGTGTCGAGGCGGGCGGTGGGTTCGTCGAGCAGCACCACCGGGGCGGCGCGCAGGAACGCACGGGCCAGCGCCACCCGCTGCCGCTGCCCACTGGACAGCCCGTGACCGCGCTCACCGAGCAGGGTGTCCAGGCCGTCGGGCAGGCCGGCCACCACGTCGTCCAGGGCGGCGTCGCGCACCGCGGTGGCGAGGACGTCGGCCGGGGTGTCCGGCGCGCCGAGACGGATGTTGTCGGCCAGCGAGGCGGCGAAGAGGTGGGCCCGCTGCGGCACCCAGGCGAGCTGCCGGCGCCAGGCGTCCGGGTCGGCGGTGGCGAGGTCGACCCCGTCCACCGTGATCCGGCCGCTGGTCGGCACCACGAAGCCCAGCAGCAGGCCGAGCAGAGTGCTCTTGCCGGCGCCACTGGGACCGATGATGGCGATCCGCTCGCCGGGCCGGATGGTCAGCGTGACGTCGCGCAGCGCGGTGGTCCGCTCGTACGCCACTGTCACCCCCTCGAACCGGATCTCGGCCCGAGCGTCGGGGACGGTGGCGCCCTCGGCGGCCCGGGGCGCGGGGGGCGCGGCGGAGACGGTCAACGCCTCGTCCAGCGCGGCCAGCCCCTCCATGCTGGCGTGGAAGCGGCTACCGGCGGCCCGCAACGGCAGGTACGCCTCCGGCGTCAGGAGCAGCACCAGCAACGCGGTCTGCAGGGCCAGCCCACCGCCGAGCAGGCGGATGCCGACCGGCACCGCTACCAGCGCCACCGAGAGGGTGGCGACCAGTTCGAGGACCAGCGCGGAGAGGAACGCGATCCGCAACGTCTTCATGGTGGCGACGCGGTGACCGTCAGCCATCCGGCGTACCACGTCGGTCTGCGCCCGGGCCCGCCCGAACGCGCGCAGGGTGGGCAGCCCGGCGACCATGTCCAGGAAGTGCCCGCCGAGCAGCGCGAGCCGCCGCCACTGCCGCTCGGTGGCGGCCTGCGCCTGCCAGCCGAGCAGCGCACCGAAGACCGGGATCAGCGGCAAGGTCAGCGCGATGATCACCGCCGAACTCCAGTCGGCGAAGACGACCCGCGCCAGCACCGCCAGGGGCACCGTCACGCTGAGCACCAGTTGCGGCAGGTACCCGGTGAAGTACGCGTCCAGCGCGTCCAACCCACGCCCGGCCAGTGTGGCGATCTCACCGGCCCGCTGCCCGGCCACCCACCCGGGCCCGTGCCGGCCCACAGCGCCGAGCAGGTCGGCCCGCAGCGTTGCCTTGACGGTGGCGGCGACCCGCGCCGAGACCGTGCCCTGCGCCCAGACGAGTGCCGAGCGGGCGGCGACAGCGACCACGAAGCCGGCAAGCGCCGGTCGATCCAGCCGACCGTCGATCGCGGTGGCCAGCAGCGACGCGAGCGCGGTGGCCTGCGCCACGATCAACCCGGCGGCCAGCACCCCCAGGAGCCCGAGCACGGCAAGATCGCCCCGGGCCGCAGGGACCCGGCGCAGCAGACGCGGGTCGAACGGACGGCGGCTCACCAGTACACCGGTGCCCTACCGTCGGTCCGTCCTCGGAAAACCCACCAGCACATCGCCTGGAAGCCTAGTAGGGCCGGAAGTAGCGGTAGCGCCACCCAGCCCAGCAGCCGCAGTGTCGGTGCGCTGGCGGCGGCGTCGGCCACCCGCAGCGAGGCGTCCGGGTCGGTCGTGGACACCAGCACGTAGGGCCAGAGAGCGGCTCCGACCAGCAGCACCGGCAGCGCCAGGGCCGCGCCGGTGGCGACCAGAGCCCACCCTGGCCGCCGCCGGGCCAGCGCCGCGCGGGCCGCCAGCAGCGCCGCCACGAGCAGCACCGGCAGGAGTACGGCCACCGCCGGCCGCTGCACGGCGTCGCGTACCCGGGCGGAGAGCAGGCCCACGACGGTGGCCACTGCGACAGCGGTGAGCGCCACCGGCACCAGCCGGCGGGCCGTACGACCGACCACGACGGCGGCCTCGGCCGACAGTCGCAGGGTGAGGAAGGTCGCCCCGTGCACCGCGACCACTGTGACCATGGCCAACCCGGCGGCGGCCGCGAACGGGGTCGCCAGGTGTGCCACGCCGGCGACGTGCCCGTCGGCCTGGAGGGGGACGCCCTGCAACAGCGCGGCGAGCAGCACGCCCCAGCCCAGCGCGGCGAGGACGCTGCCGATCATCACGACGCGGTCCCAGCGGGCCCGGATCCGCTCGTCGTCGGGTCGGCTGCGCAGTTGCACCCCGACGGTGACCAGGATGACGCCGACCAGCGCGCCGGCTACCGCCGGATAGCAGCCGGCGAGCAACTCGCCCTCCAGCAGGGGGAACGCGCCGAAGAGGATGCCCACGGCGGCCACCAGCCACACCTCGTTGCCGAGGAAGAACGGGCCGAGCGCGGTGAGCGCCTCCCGCCGCCCGGCCGGCCCGACGCCGCGGGCGAGCAGCAGCCCGACGCCGTAGTCGTAGCCGGCGAGCACCAGGTAGCTGGCGAAGAAGAGGCCGAGCAGGGCGTACCAGGCGAGGTCCACTGTCTACTCCTCAGAGGAGGGCGGGTTCGGGGTGGGCCGGTTCGCTGGGCGGTGCCGGTGGGCGGCCGAGGGCCGGGTCGGCCGCGCCGCGCCTGGCGTGCCGGGCGAGCAGCACCCAGTTGGTGACGGCGAGGGTGCCCAGCAGCAGGCTGAACCCGATCAGCGAGGTGAGCATCAGCGGTGCGCTGACCGGGGAGACGGCCTGCTCGGTGGGGAGCAGCCCGTACGCCACCCAGGGTTGACGGCCGACCTCCCGGGAGATCCAGCCGAGGATCACAGCGATGAACGGCAGCGGCAGTCCGAGCACGATCAGCCAGAGCGGGAAGCGCAGTCGGATGACCCAGTCCCGGAAGAGCAGGGGCAGCAGGAGCCAGACGCAGCCGAGGGTGAAACCGATCAGGATCATGAAGCCCAACCCGACGCTGGCCAGCGCCGGCGGGGTGTAGTCGCCGGGGCCGAACCGCGTGGTCCACTCGGCTATCAGTGCCTGGCTCTCCGGGCCGTCGCCGCCGAACTTTGTCGGCTGTACCGAGCCCACCGGACCGAACTGGGCGAAACCGAACCCCTGCACCATGGTGATGGCCAGTGCCGCGGTGACCAGGCCGATCCGCAGCGAGGTGCGAAAGAGCGCGAAGTCCGGGGTACGCCGGATCAGGTGCCCGGCGCTGACCGCCGCCATCAGCATCCCGCCGACCAGCAGCGCTGCCGAGACCACGTGCCCGAAGGCCATGCCGAGGCTGGGGTTGGTGAGAAGCGCGCCGAAGTCGGTGAGGTGGGCGATCCCGTCGCGGACCTCGTAGCCGACCGGATTCTGGAGCCAGGAGTTGGCCACCATGATCCAGAACGCCGAGGCGTACGCGGTGATCGCCACACCCCAGAGCAACGCGAGGTGGACGCCCTTGCCGAGCCGGTGCCAGCCGAAGATCCACATCCCGAGGAACGTGGACTCCAGGAAGAACGCCACAAGCGTCTCGATGGCCAGAGGCGCGCCGAAGACGTTGCCGACGTAGCGCGACAGGCCACTCCAGTTCAGCCCGAACTGGAACTCCATCACGATCCCGGTGGCGATGCCGAGCACGTAGTTGATCACGTAGAGCTGGCCCCAGTAGCGGGTCAGCCGCTCCCACTTCGGGTTGCCGGTGAGCACCCAGGCGGTCTGCATGCCGACCAGCAGGGTGACCAGCCCGAGCGTGACCACCACGAACAAGAAGTGGATCGAGGTGGTGGTGGCGAACTGCAGGCGGGCGAGGAGCAGGGTGTCCATGACCAGCCCTCCATAGCGTTGGCTCCCTTGTCGTAGCCACCCTACACGTAGTTTGCCTACTGGTAAGACCTACTACGCCCTGTCGTAGGAAACTTTACTACGCCACGTAGTAATTGAGGAGATCGCGCTCGATCCTGGATGTAGTGGTCTCGCGACCCCGAGATGCCCCTCGATCCTGGATCGAGTGCGATCTTGCGAGGGTGCCGGGCGCGCGGTGCGGGGGCGCGCGCGGTGCGGGGCGCGCGCGGTGCGGGGCGCGTCGGGGAGGGAAGCGGGGTGCGAGGGCGCGCCCGGGGCGCGGGGCAGCGCCCTCCGCGCGGCTCCCGCGTGGGCTCAGCGGTGCCCGGTGGGCGTCAGCTCAGGAAGAGGGTGACCGGGAGGGCGACCAGGGTGGTGGCGACCGCGAGGGCGGTGGCGCCGAGCACCCGGGGCGGCCGGTCGCTGACCAGTAGGCGCTGCACCCGTACGTCGAGATCCCGGTCGCCCATGCCGAGCGCGCCGGCCGGGGTGATCCGGTGCCCGGCGGCGGCGAACCGGCGCAGCGCACCCGCCAGCGGGGCCTCGGCGTGCAGCTCGCGGGCCTTGTCGTCGGCGCGCATCTCGACCAGCAGGGCGACCCGCTCGTGCGCGTCGCGCACCCAGCCGAACCACGGCAGTGCCCGGCACAGCGCGGTGAAAGGCAGCAGCACCAGGTCGTGCCGCTCGTGGGCGTGCGCACGCTCGTGGCTGAGCACCGCGGCCAGCTCGGCCCGGTCCAACAGGCTCAGGGTGCCGGCGCTGACCACCACCTGCGGCTTCACGCCCGGCAGGCAGTACGCGGCGGCGCTCGGATGATCCAACACCAGCGCGCCCGGCGCGGCCGGGTCGTTCCGGGCGACAAGGGAGAGCAGGTCCCGGTGGCGACGCTGGGCGCGTACGGTGCCGTGGATGCTGCGCACTGTCGTCGTGACCAGCACCGCCCCGATGCCGAAGCCCACGCCGACGCCGGCCAGGTGGAACGTGCCCACCCCGATCGGCAGGGCGCCGTGGGCGAGGTCGTTGGCCAGGGCGAGCAGTGCGCTGCCGGTCGGCCTGTCGTACGCGCTCAACCCGAGCGCCATCGGCAGGCCCATCGCCGAGAGGCCCAACGCCAACCCGACGGCCTGCCAGCAGACGATCGCCACCCGGGGGCTGCGCCACGTCCAGGTGGAGCGGGCCAACACCTGGGCAGTCAGATAGCAGGCCAGCATCGTGGCGGCGAAGTGCACGGCGTAGGCCATGGCGCGCGCCCTACCGCTCCGCTGCCTCGCCGGCGGGTCGTCGGCCCGCCGGCCCGTCCACCCGGTCGGTCAGGGCGTCGGCCCCGCCCGCGTCGCCGCCGGTGGAGCCCGGCCCGGCCAGGCCGGCCTCGCTGCCCAGGGCCGCTCGCAGCACCTCGGCCTCGGTGCCGGTCACCGAGCGGGCGAAGCGCACCAGTGCGGCGTCCCGGCTGCCACCCAGGTCGAGGGCGTCGAGCATGAGTTGAGCGATGTGCGCCTCGCGGCTGGCCGCCGGACGGTACCGCCAGGCCCGGCCCTCCCGCTCCCGTTGCACCATGCCCTTGCCGGCGAGGCGGTCCAGCACCGTCATCACAGTGGTGTACGCCAGCTCACGACCATCGAGCGCGTCGGCCACCTCGCGCACGGTCACCCCGTCCGACGTGCCGGGAACCACGTCCCACAGCACGTCCATCACCGCACGCTCAAGATCGCCCAACCGAGTCACGAATCAATCCTACCCCCGGTAGTAGACCCCCCACCCACTGAGCCGTCCCAACCCGGGCCCACCCCCGATTGGCGCAAGATCCGGACAACAACAGGGTTGTTGCTGCCGCACGGACGCGTGAGGCAGCAACAACCCTGACGTTGCGCAGATCTTGGTGACCCACCCCGAGGCAGTACCAGTGAGCTGACCCGACCGACGGACCCGGCCCACGTCAGGTTTTCCGGGGGAGCCCCGCCCGCGCAGGGATCAAGCCTGACCGCCCGGAGCGGGCGGGGCTCCCCCGGAAAACCCCAAAGGCAGGAAGCGATCACACCCCCTTGGGGTGCCACACCGTCTTCGTCTCCAACAGCGCGGTCATCGGCGCCACCCCTGGGTCAGCGGTCCAGTCGTGGTCGGCCGGAGCCGGTCGGAGCACCCGCTTGAGGTTCTCCGCGGCCTTGACCTCCAGGTCGGTGGCGAGCGCGGCGTCGGTGACCCCGGTCAGGTCGATCGCGTTGACGTCCATGTGCGCGGCCAGCGTCGGCGCGGTCTCGGTGATCGCGCCGGTGAGGATGTTGACGACACCGCCGGGCAGGTCGGAGGTGGCCAGCACCTCGGCCAGCGTCACCGCCGCCAGCGGCTCGCTCGGGGACGCCGCCACCACCACCGTGTTGCCGGTGACGATCGCCGGGGCGATCACGCTGACCAGGCCGAGCAGCGCCGGGCGCTCCGGGGCGACCACAGCGACCACGCCGGTCGGCTCGGGCGCGGAGATGTTGAAGTACGGGCCGGCGACGGGGTTGGCGCCGCCGTACACCTGGGCCAGCTTGTCGGCCCAGCCGGCGTACCAGACCCAGCGGTCGACAGCGGCGTCCACCTCGTCGCCGGGGATGCCCAGGGCGACGAACTGTTCGCGGCGGCCCTCCAGCATCTCGGCGGCCCGGTAGAGGATCTGACCCCTGTTGTACGCGGTCGCGCCGGCCCAGCCCTTGACGGCGGCGCGGGCGGCGACCACCGCGTCCCGGGCGTCCTTGCGGGAGGCCAGTGACACATTCGAGGACTGCACGAGATACGACCGTCCCGACTCGCTGCGCGGAAACTTCCCGCCGATGAAGAGCTTGTACGTCTTGCGTACCGCGACCCGCTCAGACATTGAGGTAGCCCTCCAGCCCGTGCCGGCCGCCCTCGCGACCGTAGCCCGACTCCTTGTACCCACCGAACGGCGAGGTGGGGTCGAACTTGTTGAAGGTGTTGGCCCAGACCACGCCGGCGCGCAGCCGGTCGGCCATCCACAGGATCCGGGAGCCCTTGTCGGTCCAGATCCCGGCCGACAGCCCGTACGGCGTGTTGTTGGCCTTCTCCACGGCCTCGGCCGGGGTGCGGAAGGTGAGCACCGACAGCACCGGGCCGAAGATCTCCTCGCGGGCGATCCGGTGTGCCTGGGTGACGCCGGTGAAGATGGTCGGCGCGAACCAGAAGCCCCGGTCGGGCAGGTCGCACGGCGGTGACCAGCGCTCGGCGCCCTCGGCGGAACCGGCGTCGGACAGTTCGCGGATCCGCTCCAGTTGGGCGGCCGAGTTGATCGCGCCGACGTCGGTGTTCTTGTCCAACGGGTCGCCGACCCGCAGCTGAGCCATCCGTCGCTTCAGCGACTCCAGCACCCGGTCGGCCACGTTCTCCTGAACCAGGAGTCGGGAGCCGGCGCAGCAGACGTGCCCCTGGTTGAAGAAGATGCCGTTCACGATGCCTTCGACGGCCTGGTCGATCGGTGCGTCGTCGAAGACGATGTTGGCGGCCTTGCCGCCCAGTTCCAAGGTGAGTTTCTTGCTGGTGCCGGCGACCGACCGGGCGATGGCCCGGCCCACGTCGGTGGAGCCGGTGAAGGCGACCTTGTCCACGCCGGGGTGCTCGACCAGCGCGCGGCCGGTGTCGCCGGCGCCGGTGAGGATGTTGACCACACCGGCCGGCAGTTCGGCCTGCTGGCAGATCTCGGCGAAGAGCAGCGCGGTCAGCGGGGTGGTCTCGGCCGGCTTCAGCACGACGGTGTTGCCCGCGGCGAGCGCCGGGGCGATCTTCCAGGCCAGCATGAGCAGCGGGAAGTTCCACGGGATGACCTGCGCGGCCACGCCGATGGGCCGCGGGTTCGCGCCGAACCCGGCGTGCTCCAGCTTGTCGGCCCAGCCCGCGTAGTAGAAGAAGTGCGCGGCGACCAGCGGCAGGTCGACGTCGCGGGACTCGCGGATCGGCTTGCCGTTGTCCAGCGACTCCAGGACGGCCAGCTCGCGGGAGCGCTCCTGGATGAGCCGGGCGATCCGGTACAGGTACTTCGCCCGGTCCCGGCCCGACATCGGGCCCCAGACCTTGTCGTACGCCTTGCGGGCGGCCCGCACCGCGCGTTCCACGTCCTGGGCGCCGGCCTCGGCGACCTCGGCCAGCACCTCCTCGGAGGCGGGGTTGATCGACTTGAAGCTGTCACCGTCGGTCGGGTCGACGAACGTGCCGTCGATGAACAGCCCGTACGAGGGCTTGAGGTCCACCACCGAGCGGGACTCGGGGGCGGGGGCGTATTCGAACATCGGCTATCAGTCCAGGGTGAAGTAGTCGGGACCGGAGTAGGTGCCGGTCGTCAGCTTGGTGCGCTGCATCAGCAGGTCGTTGAGCAGGCTGGACGCGCCGAAGCGGAACCAGTCCGGGTCGAGCCAGTCCGGGCCGACGGTCTCGTTGACCATCACCAGGTACTTGATCGCGTCCTTGGTGGTCTTGATGCCACCGGCGGGCTTCACGCCCACCTGCCGTCCGGTCGCTTCGCGGAAGTCGCGGACCGCTTCCAGCATCACCAGGCTCACCGGCATGGTCGCCGCGATCGGGACCTTGCCGGTGGAGGTCTTGATGAAGTCGCCGCCGGCCAGCATGGCCAGCCAGGAGGCCCGCCGGACGTTGTCGTAGGTGGCCAGCTCGCCGGTCTCCAGGATCACCTTGAGGTGGGCATCCCCGGAGGCCTCCTTGGTGGCCACGATCTCGTCGTAGACCTCCTTGTACCGCCCGGCCAGGAACGCACCCCGGTTGATCACCATGTCGATCTCGTCGGCGCCGGCCGCGACGGCGGCCCGGGTGTCGGCCAACTTGATCTCCAACGGCGCCTGACCCGACGGGAACGCGGTCGCCACGCTGGCCAGGTGCACACCCGAGCCGCGCAGTACCTCCGCCACGTAGGGGACCATCGCCGGGTAGACGCAGACCGCGCCGACGTGCGGGCAGGACGGGTCGGCCGGGTCCGGACGCAGGGCCTTCGCGGCGAGCGCGCGCACCTTGCCCGGGGTGTCCGCCCCTTCCAGGGTGGTCAGGTCGACCATCCGGATCGCCAGGTCGATCGCCTGGGCCTTGGCGGTGGTCTTGATGGAGCGGGTGCCGAGCTGTGCCGCCCGCTGCTCCGCGCCGACCTGGTCCACGCCGGGCAGGCCGTGCAGGAAGGTCCGCAGAGCGGTCTCGGATCGTCCCAGCTCGGAGAGCTCCGACCGGGCCGACGTCGTTGTCGCCGTCATGGCGAGAAGTCTACGCACCAGACCGCCGAGTGATCTTGCTCACGACCGCTCGATGACGCGCTGACGTGAGCGGCGTCCCTGGTCCGACCGCACCCGCACCGCCGCGCGGTACGGACCGGTAGGTTGAGCGATCGTGGACGTACACGTCATTGACCACCCGCTGGCCCAGTCTCGACTGACCGCCATGCGGGACGCGCGCACCGATTCCTCGACGTTCCGGGCGGCGCTGCACGAACTGACCACCATGCTGGTGTACGAGGCGGCGCGCACCTTCCCCGTCGAGCGGTATCCGGTGCAGACGCCGGTCACCGGCACCGAGGGCACCCGGCTGGCCAACCCGCCGCTGCTGGTCCCGGTGCTGCGCGCCGGCCTGGGCATGGCGGACGCCGCGCTCGGCCTGCTGCCGGAGTCGTCGATGGGCTTCGTGGGCCTGGCCCGCGACGAGGAGACCTACGAGCCCCGCGCGTACATGGAGTCGTTGCCCCGCGATCTGGCCGGTCTGCCGGTGCTGGTGCTCGACCCGATGCTGGCCACCGGTGGTTCGCTGGAGCACTCCTGTCGGCTGCTGGCCGACCGGGGCTGCACCGACATCACAGTGCTCTGTGTGCTCGCCGCCCCGGTCGGCATCGAGCGGCTGGAACGCTCCGGTCTGCCGCTGCGCCTGGTCACGGCCTCGATCGACGAGGGGCTCAACGACAGCATGTTCATCGTCCCCGGCCTCGGCGACGCCGGCGACCGCCAGTTCGGTGGCATGCCCCGCTTCTGAGGGGATACCCGGTCGGTGCCGGGTCCGGCGGGTCCGTGCGCGCGGTGCGCGGACCCGCTACCGTCTCCGGCCATGACTGGTGTTGCGCTCGCCGAGGAGTTGCTGCTCCTCGCCTACGACGACACGACCGGCAAGGCGACAATGCCACGGATCAGCCTGGACCTGGGCATGGCCGCCGCGGTGCTGGTCGAGCTGGCTCTGGCCGGCCGGATCGCGTACGCCGACGGGTCCCTGACGGTGATCGACCCGACGCCGACCGGCGAGCCGTTCAGCGACGATGTCCTCAGCCGGATCGCCGCCGACACCCCGCACACCCCGGCGTCCTGGGTGCAGCGTCTGCGGCACGGCCTGCGCGACCGGATCCTCGCCGACCTGTGTCGGCAGGGCGTCGTCCGGGACGTCGACGAGACCGAGCTGGGCTTCATCCACGTGCACCGTTACCCGGTCGTGGACACCTCCGTCGAGGCGGAGACCCGGCAGCGGCTGGCCGAGGCGCTGACCGGCGCGGCAGCCCCGGACGAGCGGACCGCCGCGCTGGCCACCCTGGTGGTGGTGCTCCGGATGGAGTCCGCGCTCGGGGTGAGCGGCGAGGCCGCCGCCGACGCCCGCCGCCGGCTGACGGAGATCGCCACCGGCGCCGGGTTCTCCGGCGAGGTGAGCACCGACGACTCGGTGGTCCGTCCGTCGGTCGGCCTGGTCGTCGCCGCCCTGGCCAGGGCCGTCGACCAGGCCCTCGGCCCGCGCCGCTGACGTCGGGTCGACCCGCTCGGCGCGCCCTTTGCTCTGCACCCGCCCAGGCGCCACCGGCTGACAGTGGGATGGCGCTTCCGCGGGTGCAGAGCAAAGGGCGGACCTGTTGTGGCTGGGTGCTGCGGGGTTCAGATGCCAAGGGCGGCGCTGACCTCAGCGCGGAGCGCGACCACTGCCGACGCCGCCCTGCTGCGGGCCGTCTGGACGTCACCGTCGACTACCGGTTCCACCACCTCGAGGTACGCCTTGAGCTTCGGCTCGGTCCCGGACGGGCGGATCACCACCCGGGCCACAGCGGTCCGGAGGATCACCACGTCCGACTGGGGCAGCAGGTCCCGGACGCTGTCCACCGGCTGCCCGAGCAGTGTGGCCGGGGTGGCCGCCCGGATCCGGGCCATCGCGTCGGCGATGACCCGCAGGTCGTCCACCCGGGCGGAGAGCTGGTCGGTGTGGTGTACGCCGAACTCGGCGGCCAGCTCGTCCAGCCGGTCGGTCAGCGTACGACCCTGCGTCTTCAGGCCGGCGGCCAACTCCGCCACCGTCAGCGCGGCGGTGATGCCGTCCTTGTCCCGGACGTGTTCCGGGGCGACGCAGTAGCCGAGCGCCTCCTCGTAGCCGAAGACCAGCGGCGCGCTCCCGCCGCCGGCCCGCACGATCCACTTGAACCCGGTCAACGTCTCGTCGTAGGGCAGGCCCCGGGCCGCGCACATCGCCCGTAGCAGTGACGACGACACGATCGTGGTGGCGTAGAGCCCGGTCACCCCCCGGCGCATCAGGTGATCGGCGAGCAGGACGCCCACCTCGTCGCCCCGCAGCATCCGCCAGCCGTCGCGGTCGTCCCGGACGACCACCGCGCAACGGTCGGCGTCCGGGTCGTTGGCGATGGCGAGGTCCGCGCCGGTGGAGTCGGCCAGGGCGATGAGCCGATCCACAGCACCCGGTTCCTCCGGGTTGGGGAATGACACGGTGGGGAACGCCGGGTCCGGTTCGGCCTGGTCGGGCACCACCCCGGGGGTCGGAAAGCCCGCGCGGGCGAAGGCGGCGGTGAGCACCGCCGCGCCCACCCCGTGCAGCGGTGTGTACGCCACAGTCAGGTCCCGCGGCCCGTCCGGGTCGATCACCGCGGTGGCCCGTTCGACGTACGAGGCGACCAGGTCGTCGCCGAGCACCAGACCGGGCTCGCCCAACGGCACCTGGGCCAGCGGCCCGACCGATCGGATGGCGGCCTCGATACCGGCGTCGGCGGGTGGCACGATCTGCGCGCCGGCGCCCAACTCGCCGCCCAACTCCGCGCCGAGGTAGACCTTGTAGCCGTTGTCCTGCGGCGGGTTGTGGCTGGCCGTGACCATCACTCCGGCGACACCGCCGAGGTTCCGCACGGCGTACGCCAGCACCGGGGTGGGCAGCGGGCTGGGCAGCAGCAGCGCCGGGCGGCCAGCGCCGGTGGCCACCTGGGCGGTGCGCTCGGCGAACTGGCGGGAGCCGTGGCGGGCGTCGTACCCGATCACCAACGGGCCGGTGCCACCCTGGGCCGCGAGCCAGGTGACCAGGCCGGCAGCGGCCCGGGTGACCACGGCGAGGTTCATGCCGTTCGGGCCGGCGCGCAGCGGGCCGCGTAGGCCCGCCGTGCCGAAGGTCAGCGGGCCGGCGAACCGGTCGGCCAGCTCCGGGGCGCTCGCCGGGAGGCCATCGAGCACCGCCGTCAGCTCGTCCCGGCTGGCCGGGTCGGGGTCGTCGGCCAGCCAGCGCCGGGCTTGCTCGCGAATGTCGTCGATGTCAGTGGTGTCCGCCGCCATGCCCCTTTGATAGCACGGCGGCGGATCGCCCCTGTGGGTTCCCTCCGGCTCAGCCGTTCCCGGTGAGCTGGAACGTCCGTGCCATCTCGTCGAAGATCGGCTTGCTCTCCGCGAACTTGGCGTCCGTGGCGGTGAGGTAGAACGAGTACGCCTTGCCGTCCTGCGCGACGCCCCGCCAGACGCCGTGCCGCATCGCGTCACCAGCGCCGCAGGTGTACTCGAATTCGGCTGCCGGCTTGCTGGCCAGTTCGGTCTCGGTGGAGGAGACCTGGTTGTACGGCTTGACGCAGGAGGTGCTCCGGGTCTTGAGCCCGTTCTCGGCCGTCTCGGCCCACCGGACGGAGCTGCTGCTCCACTTCTCGGTGATGATGCGGACCTTGCGGCCGCTGTCCGCCGGGTCGATGTAGTCGGTGTACGAGCCGCCGGTGGCCTTCTTCCAGCCCTTCGGCACCATGACCTGGATCCCGCGGGCCGCGTGCTCCTGCATCTCGACGGTGGGGGCCGCCGGGGCGGACGTGGTGGGCTGCGCGGCAGGGGTGCTCGGCGGGGCGTCGTCGCCGCCGGAGAGCGCCACAGCGGTGATCAGCAGCACGACGACCAACCCGCCGGCCGCGGCGAGCTGCACCTTGCGCGGCCAGCCCTTGACAGTGGTGACGAGCTGACCACCGGTGGCCCGGACCTTGTCCAGCGCGCTGCCGCCCGAGGCGGCGGGCGCGGTGGCCCAGGGCTGGCCGGTGCCCGGCACCGACCACTGGTTGCCGCCGCCGTAGGTGCCGCCGACGCGCTGGGTGGCCTCCGGTGCGCCGCCGTACCCGACCTGCTGGGTGGCATCGGCCGGGCTGCCGTAGCTGACCCGCTGGGTGGCGTCGGGGTGTCCGCCGGCGTCCACCCGCTGGGTGGCGTCGGGGTGCCCGCCGACATCCACCCGCTGGGTGGCGTCCGCGTTGCCGCCGTAGGTGCGCCCGGCCGCGGGTCGTCCGGGACTCGGCATCGCGCCGGTCGGCGTGTGCAGCGGACCGGCCAACGCGTCGGCGCTGGTCTCGTCGAGCCCACCGGTGGTGCCGGCCGGGCGAGCTGCCTGCGGGCGCTCGCCCCGGCGCAGCGAGGCCAGCCGGTCGGTCAGGGACTCACCCGGGGCCAGCATCGCCGGGCCACCGATCTGGCTGTCCGGCTTCGGCTCCGGCGGGGGCGGCGGGAGGACGGGGATGGGGCGCTGCTGCACCGGCACCACTGCGTACGGGTCGGTGACCGAGTGCACAGCCGTCGCCGTGCTGCCCAGCGGGCCGGCGAGCAGCTCGCGCAGCATGGCCCGGGAGGTGTGCACGTCGAGTCGGCGCGCCGGGTCCTTCTCGAGCAGACCCATCAGCACCCGGGTCAGCGGGCCGCTGCGCTGCGGTGGGGCGGGCGGGTCCTCCACCACGGCGTGCATGGTCTCGATCGGGTCGCCCTTGTCGAACGGGGGCCGCCCCTCGACGGCGGTGTAGAGCGTCACACCCAGCGAGAAGAGGTCACTGGGCGGGCCGAACTCCTGGCCCATGGCCCGCTCGGGCGAGATGAAGTGCGGCGAGCCGAGCACCATGCCGGGGGTGGTGAGCTGCACGTCGGTGGGCATCCGGGCGACCCCGAAGTCGGTCAGCACGCAGCGCCCGTCGGTGCAGATCAGCACGTTTGCGGGTTTGACGTCGCGGTGCAGCACGCCGATCGCGTGCGCGACCTCCAACGCGCCGAGCAGCGCGATGCCGATCTTGGCGACGGCGCGGGGCGCGACCGGCCCGTCCTCGATCACCATGTCGGCGAGGCTGCGGGCGTCCAGCAGCTCCATCACGATCCACGGCCTGCCGGCCTCGGTGACCACGTCGTACACCTGCACCACAGCGGGGTGCTGGATGGCGGCGGCGGCGCGGGCCTCGCGCAGGGTGCGTTCGTACATCGCGTCGCGGTCGCTGGGGGCCAGCCCCGGGGGCAGGACGACCTCCTTCACCGCCACGTCGCGGCGCAGCAGGGTGTCTGTGGCGCGCCACACCGTGCCCATGCCGCCGTTGCCCACCGAGGACCGCAGCGAGTACCGGCCACCAATGGTGGTGCCGGGCGCCGCTCGTCCGTTGGCGGGACTAACTGGTCCGCCGCTCCACGTCGGGATCTGAGTCACAGAAAAGCCACCGGGGGAAATCGAGGGGGGCTGGGACACAACCCCCCTATCTTGCTGGTTCCGACGCCCGATGCGAAAGCCGACGCGGCGGACGTTTATCGAAGTCGACAGAACGTGCGCTGTCGTTCACCTGGTGTCGACGGGTCGGGACGCACTGTGCGGTATCCCTCACCCGACCACGTGGCCAGGCGTCCTACCATCCGGGGATGAACCAACGGCGGTCAAGTGAGTCCGGTTTCCCGATCAACGGCGTCTACACGGAGGCCGACCTTCCGGAGGACCTGGACTCCCGGCTCGGCAGCCCGGGCGAGTTCCCGTACACCCGGGGTGTCTACCCCACCATGTACACCTCCCGCCCGTGGACCATGCGCCAGTACGCCGGCTTCGGCACCGCCACCGAGTCCAACGCGCGGTACCACCAGTTGTTGCGGGCCGGCACGATGGGCCTCTCGGTCGCGTTCGACCTGCCGACGCAGATGGGCTACGACTCGGACGAGCCGATCGCGCACGGCGAGGTCGGCAAGGTGGGTGTCGCGATCGACTCCATCGAGGACATGCGGCTGCTGTTCGCCGACATCCCACTGGACAAGGTGTCCACCTCGATGACCATCAACGCGCCCGGCTCGGTGCTGCTGCTGCTCTACCAACTCGTCGCCGAGGAGAACGGGGTGCCGGGCACGGCGCTCAACGGCACCATCCAGAACGACATCCTCAAGGAGTACATCGCCCGGGGGACGTACATCTTCCCGCCGAAGCCGTCGCTGCGCCTGGTGGCCGACACGTTCGCGTACTGCCGCAGCGAGGTGCCGAAGTGGAACACCATCTCGATTTCCGGCTACCACATGGCGGAGGCCGGCGCGACGCCCGCGCAGGAGATCGCGTTCACGCTGGCCAACGGGGTGGAGTACGTACGGGCGGCGCTGGCCGCCGGGCTCGCCGTCGACGACTTCGCGCCCCGGCTGTCGTTCTTCTTCGTGGCCCGCACCACGCTGCTGGAGGAGGTGGCGAAGTTCCGCGCCGCCCGGCGGATCTGGGCCCGGCTGATGCGGGACGACTTCGGCGCCAAGGATCCGAAGTCGATGATGCTGCGGTTCCACACCCAGACCGCTGGCGTGCAGCTCACCGCCCAGCAGCCGGAGGTGAACCTGGTTCGGGTGGCGGTGCAGGGTCTGGCTGCGGTGCTCGGTGGCACCCAGTCGCTGCACACCAACAGCTTCGACGAGGCGATCGCGCTGCCCACCGAGAAGGCGGCCCGGCTCGCGCTGCGTACCCAGCAGGTGCTGGCCTACGAGACGGACCTGACCGCCACCGTCGACCCGTTCGCCGGGTCGTACGTGGTGGAGGCGATGACCGCCGAGATCGAGGCCGCCGCCGTCGAGTTGATGGAGCGGGTGGCCGACCACGGCTCGGCGGTGGACGCGATCGAGGCCGGGTTCCAGAAGCGGGAGATCGAGCAGTCCGCGTACCGGATCGCCCAGGAGATCGACTCGGGGGAACGGGTGGTGGTCGGGCTCAACAGGTTCACCGTGGACGAGGAGGAGCCGTACGAGCCGCTGCGGGTCGACCCGACGATCGAGGCGGCCCAGGCCGACCGGCTGGCCCGGCTGCGCGCCGAGCGGGACGCCGACGCGGTGGCACGGGCGCTCGCCGATCTTCGGGCTGCCGCCGAGGGTACGGAGAACGTGTTGTACCCGATGAAGGAGGCGCTGCGGGCCCGGGCGACGGTGGGTGAGGTCTGTGGGACGTTGCGTGAGGTGTGGGGGTTGTACCGACCCACCGACCGATTCTGAGCGCCCGGCCGCCGCTGCGGCCTCGGGACGCGGTGTGTCCGGCACTCTCAGCGGGTATCCGGTCGGTTGAGCCGGGACGCACACCGTGTGCGCCCACGGTGGGTGGGTGCATGTGAGCGTCCTTATCCGGCTCGTTGCCGTGTGTGGTCGGCTAATTGTCGGAGTGTCAGTTCATCACCCCGACTAATGCGACAATTTGGCAACGGGTCTCCGACTGGCGCGGGGATTCGTGACCGCCGCGATCGGTTACGCGTTGTAGGAGGTGAGGGGCTGATGACGGCGTTTGACCGTGATCTACCTGCTGTCCCCCGCCTTGACGAGCGCCCCCAGCAGGGCATACGTGACTCTGTGCGGTCCGATCATTACCGTAACGAGGTTGCGCAGCGTCACCGTCGGAGGTCTAGGCTGTCTGCTGTCCCCGATGATCCATCCATTCCTAGTGATCGAGAATTCGACGTGACGAGTGCGTTGACGCTGCCCACAAATGGCCAGCTGGCGTCGTCCTGGCCGGAGACGCCACCGGGATCCCAGCCCCTGCCCCGCGAGCTGGACCACCTTCTCGCGCTCCGGGTACCGGGGCTGATCGCTACGCGCCGTCACCTCCACTCGCACCCGGAGCTGTCCGGCAACGAGTTCGAGACGGCCGCGCTGATCGCCCGGGAGCTGTCGCTGGCCGGGCTGAATCCGCGCCTGCTGCCCAAGGGCAACGGCGTGATCTGCGACGTCAACGGCAGGCCGGACGGGCCGGTCGTGGCACTGCGCGCCGACATCGACGCCCTGCCGCTGGACGACCCGAAGGACGTCCCGTACCGGTCGACGGTCGAGGGCGTCTGCCACGCCTGCGGGCACGACGTGCACACCTCGGTCCTGCTCGGCGTCGGCATGCTGCTGGCCCAACTCGCCGACCTCGGCGAGCTGGACGGTCGGGTCCGGCTCATCTTCCAGCCGGCCGAGGAGATCCTGCCCTGCGGTTCGCTGGAGGTCATCGAGGCCGGCGGCCTGGACGACGTGGTGCAGATCTTCGCGCTGCACTGCGACCCGAACCTGCAGGTGGGCCAGGTCGGCCTGCGGGTCGGCCCGATCACCGCGGCCGCCGACAACGTGACGGTCCGACTCTCCGGCCCGGGCGGGCACACCGCCCGCCCGCACCTGACCGTCGACATGGTCGACGCGCTCGGTCGGCTGATCACCGAGGTGCCGGCCCTGGTCAGTCGCCGGGTGCCGGCCAACAGCGGCCTGCTGCTGGTCTTCGGCCACGCCTCGGCCGGCACCCGCTACAACGTCATCCCGTCCGAGGCGAGCGCGTCCGGCACCCTCCGGGTGATGGACCGCGACACCTGGGAGCAAGCTCCCAAGATCGTCGCTCAGGTGGTGCGGGACGTGATCGCGCCGACCGGTGCCACTGTCGACCTGGAATACCTGCGCGGCCGGCCGCCGGTGTGCAACGACTCCCACGCCATCCAGGTGCTGACCGCAGCCACCGCCGCCGCCCTCGGCCCGGACGGGATCGCCGAGACACCGCAGAGCATGGGCGGCGAGGACTTCTCCTGGTACCTGGAGTACGTCCCCGGCGCCCTCGCCCGGCTCGGCGTGGGTCGCTCCGGCCCCAACGTCGACCTGCACCGGGCGAGCTTCGACGTGGACGAGCGGTCCATCGCGGTCGGTGTCCGCGTCATGGTGCAGACCGCGTTGCGGGCACTGGCGGCGGCGCGCTGACCGGCGCGACCAGAGCCGGGGACTTACGCCGTCGGCGCAGCGCCACCAGCAGCGCCACCAGCGGTACGCCCAGCGCCACCAGCCAGGGCAACAACGCACCCAGCACCGTGAGCAGGACGGTCATCGAGACGAGGAACGCCTTCCAGCCGCCCCTGAGCCCGACCAGGAAGCCGGTCTCGGCCTCGTCCTCGGTGTCCTTCGCCGCCGGCCCGGCCAGCGACACGGTGATCGTGGAGAGGGCGGTCAGGTCGGCCAGGCGCCGCTTCTTGGCCTCCAGCGAGGCCAGATCGGCCTCCCGGCGACCCAACTCGTTCTCCAGCGACACCAGATCGGTGATCGAGGTGGCTCGGGACAGCAACCGGCGGGCGCTCTCCACCCGGGCCCGCTGACTGGTGATCCGGGCCTCCAGGTCGACGGTCTCCTCGGTGACGTCCTGGGTGTCGATCTGCCGGCTCTGCTGCCGACCGAGCTTCGCGATCTCCTCCACCACGCCGGTGAACTTCGCCGCCGGCACCCGCAGCTCCAACTCCGCCACCGCGTCGGCGTCGGCACTGCGCCGCTGGTCGCCGCCGACGAAGCCGCCGGCCTGGGTGGCCACGGCGGTGGCCTCGCGGGCAGCGGAGTCCACATCGTCCACCTGCACCCGCATCCTTCCGGTGTAGATGATCGCCCGCTGGTCGACCCGCAGGTCCGGTGCACCCGCGCCGGCCCCCTGCGGCGCACCAGCGGCGGCGTCCCGGCCCGCCTCGCCGCCGTTGGCCGCTGGCGCCTCGGCCGCCGTGCCCGCGCTGTCCCGCGCCCCGCTGTCGCCAGCGCCGCACCCCGTCAGCGCCAGAGCCGCCGCCAGTGTCGTGGCCGCCAGCAGCGCACCGCGGCGTCGTCCCACCTGTCCGTCCATCCCCGCTCCCATCGTCGTCAACCGGTGTGGCGATAGCTCGGACGCGACGCACACACCGGCTGGTTCCGGCAGACTGCGCTGAGGACGTCACGATTCGATAATCGAGGAGTCACGATGCGGCTCACCAAGTACGCCCACTCCTGCCTTCGGGTGGAACACGACGGGGGAGTGCTCGTCGTCGACCCCGGGGTGTTCGGCGACGCCGCGGCGGCGCTGGACGGTGCGGACGCGGTGCTGATCACCCACGAACACCCCGACCACCTCGATCTGGCCGCGGTGCGCCTGCAACTCGACCGACAGCCGTTCCCGATCCATGGGCCCGCCTCGCTCGGCGAGTCCCTGGGCGACGCTGCCGACGTGCTGCGCCCGGTCAGCGTCGGTGAGTCGTTCACCGCCGCCGGGGTCGCGGTGCGCGCGTACGGGGGGCGGCACGCTGTGATCCACCCCGACATCCCGGTGATCGACAACCTCGGTTACCTGATCAACGACGTTGTCTACCACCCGGGCGACTCCCTGGTGGTGCCCGACGAGACACCCGTCGACACGCTCTTCGCGCCGATCCACGCGCCATGGTCGAAGTTCTCCGAGGTGGTCGACTTCATCCGCGCTGTCGCACCGCGGCGCGCGTACGCCCTGCACGACGCGTTGCTCAACGACAACGGGCTGGGCGTGCTCGACCGGCAGTACACAGCGCTGTCCGGCACCGAATACCAGCGACTGGAGCCCGGTAGCCGGGTGGACGTCTGACCCGATGCCCGGCCTCTCCGCGGAGCTGGTGCAGCAGCTCTACCGCACCCCACCGGACCGGTTCGTGGCCGCCCGGGACGCCGCCGTGGCCGAGGCCCGCCGGGCCGGCGACCCGACCACCGCCCGGCAACTGGCCCGGCTGCGTCGCCCGACGGTGGCCGCCTGGTTGGTGAACCTGCTCTCCATCCGACGCCCGGAGCTGGTCGCCGATCTGGTGCAGCTCGCCGACGCCCTGCGAGTCGCCCAGCGGGAGTTGCGCGGGCCCCGACTGCGGGAGCTGTCCGCACAGCGCCGGGCGGTGGTCGGCGCCCTGGTCGCCGAGGTTCGCAAGCTCGCCGCGGCCGAGCCGGACGCGCCACCGGCGAGCCGGCTGCCCCTGGCCGAGGTGGAGGCGACGCTGAACGCGGCGTTCTCCGACGCCGAGGTCGCCGAGCAGGTGCGGGCGGGCCGCCTCCTGCGGGCGGCCAGCTACGCCGGCTTCGGTGAGGTGCCCCGGCCGCAACTGCGGCTGGTCACCGACGATGACGAGGAGCGCGAGGAGGAGCGCCCGGCCCGCCGACCCGGCCCTCAACGGGGCCGTCCCGAGGCGGCACCCCGTCCGGACCGGGCGGCCGAGCGTGCCGAGCAGGCCGAGCGGGCCGCACAGCGGGCGGCCCGAGCCGAGCGGGCCCGCCAGCGCCGCGCCCTGGACCGGGAGTTGGCGAAGGCCCAGGCCGACCAGGAGCGGGCCGAGACCGAGCTGACCGAGGCGACCGGGCAGGAGCGCGACGGTGCGGCAGTGCTCGATCGTCTTGAGGCCGAGTTGGCCGAGCTGGAGCGGCGGCGCGCGGTCGCCGAGCAGGACCTCAGCCGGGCCAAGCTCGCCCGGCGTGCCGCCGAGCGTGCGGTCACAGTGGCCCGGCGGCGCGCCGGCGAGGTCGAGGCGGCGGTCGAGGCACTGGCGGCCGAAGAGGGGAATGCGGACGCGGGCGGTGGCGCGGCAGACTGACCATCGATGGACGACGACGAGTGTGCGGACCGTACACGGCGAGTGGCCCCGGGTCGGGTCGTGGTCGTGGTCGCCCGGTCGGGTTGCCCGAGCGAGGCGGCGCGGTGACTCCGGAGCAGGTCGCGGCCGCCAGTAAGCCCGTCGTGCTCGACCTGGGCGACGCCTTCAGCCGGGACCCGACCACGTTGCGCCGGGCCCGACTGCTCGGCATCTCCGGCTGGGCCTTCTACATCAGCGGCCGGGCCGGCGCGCTCGGCGGTGTGCGGGCCGAGACGGCAGCGGCCGCCCTCGGGTTCATCGCCCCGGACGCGGTCGCCGACGGCTGGGACGCCGCCGCCCGAGTCGTTCCGCCGTTCGAGGTGGCCGCCGCGAGTCTCGCCGAATGCTGCCGGTGGGGGGCGGAGCAGCTCGGCCCTCTGCCCGGCACCGAACGCCTGTCGGCGCTCGTCGAGCGGGCCGTGGTGGCGGCGGAGGCCAGTGGGATGCCGCTCTTCGCCGCGTGGCGGGCCATGCCGCTTCCGGATCTCTCGCCCGGGGCGCGCAGCGCCGCCGGGCTGCGGCTGCTCCGGGAACACTTCACCGGCGCCTACCTGCTGGCGGTACGCGCCGCGGGGATGACCCCGTTGGAGGCCGTGCTGGCCGGGCCGGAGGGCGAGGCCGGCGCGGTGGCCTGTGGCTGGCCGCCGCCGTACCCGCCGATCGGGCCGCTGGTACGCCGCCGACTCTGGGCGGAGGCGGTGACCAACCGGCTGACCGCGCCGGCGTTCACCGCCCTCGGGCCCGCCGACGGCGCGGAGCTGGTGGAGTTGCTGCACCGCACCCGGGTCGACCTCGGCTGAGCTTCCCGTCGGCCGGAAAAATGGGCGGCGCCGGAGCGGGTCGGCTGCCAGGATGTCCTGCCGTGACCCTTCCCGCTGGTTGGACGACGCGCCGACCCACCCTCGACGACGTGCCGGCGATCCTCGCGGTGGTGCACGCCGCCGACACCTTCGCCATCGGCCATCCCGACTTCGACGCCGAGGACGTCGCGGCGTCGCTGACCGCCCCCCACTTCGACCCGAGCCGGGATTCCTGGCTGGCCATCGACCCGGACGACACTGTGGTCGCCTGGGCGACGGTGGACAACCCGACAGGTGTGGGCCGGGAGTTCGTGGAGGTCTACGTCGATCCGGTACGGGCCGCCGCCGTCCGCGCGCCGTTGCTACTCCGCCAACTGGACCGGGTCGCCGAGCGCGCCGCCGAGCGGGGGCTGCCGTCGCTCACCGTCCGTTGCGCGGTCTTCGCGCCGGAACGCGACTGGGAACGAACCCTGCGCGAGGTCGGGTTCACCCTCGTCAAGAGATACGTCCGGATGAGCGGGCCGCTGGACGACCTGCCCGACGAGCCGGCCGGTCCATCGGCAGTGACGGTGCGGCCGGTCCGCCCGGACGACGAGGCCGACCTGCGGGAGTTCCACCGGATCACCGATACCGCCTTCGCCGACACCGCCGATCACGAGCCGCTGTCGTACGAGCGGTGGCGGGCCCGGATCGGTGACCTGACCGCCTGGGACGAGTGGTTCGTCGCCGAGGTGGACGGGGTGCCGGTCGGCGCGTTGCGGTCCTCGGACCAGGCGGTCGACCAGCAGCAGGGCTGGGTGAAGAGTTTGTCGGTGCTGCCCGCGTACCGGCGCAGGGGTGTGGGTGCGGCGCTGCTGCGCAGCGCCTTCGCCCGCTACGCCGAGAAGGGGCGGCGGTCGGTCGGCCTCGGCGTCGACCTCACCAACCCGACCGCCCCGCTGTCGCTGTACGAGTCGGTGGGCCTGCGGGAGACCGTGTGGGCCGACATGTACGAGCTTTCCGTTCCGGCGGCCGGTGTGTGATTGACGACCCCGGTCCGGCCCGCCCGGCGCTCCGCTCGACTGCGGTAGCACACTGGAGGGGTGCGATACGCGCTGCTACGCCGAGGCGGTGCCGGTGGGGCGGGCCCGCAGCTCGGTGACGTAGTCGTCCGGGGCGCCCGCCTTCTCGGCGGCGTTCGCGATCTCCGACAGGTACCACGAGGTCGGCAGGCCACCCTCGTACCCGTTGAAGACGTAGATCCAGGCGGTCACGTCGCCGTCGAGGGTGGAGACCCGCACGTGCAGCTTGCGGTACGTGCCGGCGGTCACCCCCTCGATCTCGTCGAGCTGGCCGGCGTCGTACGGGTGGATGTCGTAGAGCGCCACGAAGACCCGGTCACCGGGGGACTCGACAAGGGTGCTCACCGCACCCTCCCAGCCGATCACGTCCGCCCCGGCGAAGGTCAGCCGCCAGCCCTCCAGCCAGCCGGTGCCCACCATCGGCGAATGCGGACAGTAGGCGCGCATCCGGGCAGGGTCGAGATTTGAGCCGTAGGCGGCGTGATGACGCACGGCGATGACGATAGCCCGGCCGACGGGTGGGGGAGAATACGACAGTGCGTGTCGAATGCGCTCGGGAGAAGAAAGTCACTGTGAGCATCAACGAAGGGCGAACGCTGTGAGCCGGATCGTGATCATCGGCGGGGGGCCGGCCGGGTACGAGGCGGCACTGGTCGCCGCCCAGCTGGACGCCGATGTCACAGTGGTGGAGGCCGACGGCGCGGGCGGTGCCTGCGTGCTCTCCGACTGCGTACCGTCGAAGACCTTCATCGCCAGCTCGCAGGTGGTCACCGGCTATCGGGACACCGAGGAGTTCGGGGTGCACTCGGACGGCCTGGAGGCGGTCACCGTCGACGCGAGGGCGGTGCACGGGCGGGTCAAGCGGCTGGCCCTGGCGCAGTCCGCTGACATCCACGCCAAACTGCTGAAGGCGGGAGTCACCTTCGTGGCCGGCACCGCCCGGCTCGGCGAGGACTCCCTCGGGCACACCCACCGGGTCGTCGTCACCCCCGCCGACGGCGGCGAGGAGTACTCGATCGATGCGTCCACCGTGCTGGTGGCCACCGGCTCGACGCCCCGCCAGCTGCCCACCGCCGTACCGGACGGTGAGCGCATCCTGACCTGGCGACAGGTGTACGACCTGCCGGAGCTGCCCGAGCACCTGATCGTGGTCGGGTCCGGCGTGACCGGCGCGGAGTTCGCCAGCGCGTACCTGGCGATGGGGGTCGAGGTGACACTGGTCTCCAGCCGGGACCGGGTGATGCCGCACGAGGACGCCGACGCCGCCTCCGCCATCGAGCGGGTGTTCCGCAACCGGGGCATGGAGATCCTCAACAACTCCCGGGCCGACGCGGTCCGGCGTACCGCCGACGGCGTCGAGGTGGAGCTCTCCGACGGCCGCAAGGTGACCGGCTCGCACGCGCTGATCACCGTCGGCTCGATCCCGAACACCGCCAACCTCGGTCTGACCGAGTACGGGGTGGAGCTGGGCCGGGGCGGCTACCTGACTGTCGACCGGGCCTCCCGGACCAACGTGCCCGGCATCTACGCCGCCGGCGACTGCACGGGTGTGCTGCTGCTGGCCAGCGTCGCCGCCATGCAGGGCCGGATCGCCATGTGGCACGCGCTCGGCGAGGCGGTCCGACCGCTGCGGCTGCGTACGGTCGCGGCGAACGTCTTCACCGACCCGGAGCTGGCCACCGTTGGTGTCTCGCAGGACGAGGTCGACGCGGGCAAGGTGCCGGCCCGGCAGGTGATGCTGCCGCTGTCCGGCAACGCGCGGGCCAAGATGGACGATCTCTCCGACGGTTTCGTGAAGTTGTTCTGCCGTCCCGCCAGCGGTCAGGTGATCGGCGGTGTGGTGGTCGCTCCGAAGGCCAGCGAGCTGATCCTGCCCATCACCATGGCGGTGGAGAACAACCTCACTGTCAACGAGCTGGCCCAGACCATCACCATCTACCCCTCGCTGTCCGGCTCGATCACCGAGGCGGCCCGCCAGCTCATGCTGCACGAGCTGGAGTGACCTGCCGGGCCTGGAGCAGCGCCACGGTGGCCAGGACGGCCACCTCGGTGAGGATCAGGAGGCGTTCGGCCAGTCCGATGAGCATCCGGTCGCCGGGGTAGGCGGACCAGATCATCGCCGCAGCCAGGGCCAGGCTCAGCAGGACCAGGGCGCGTAGGGTCCGGGCGGCTGGCGTCAGGTCAGGTCGGCGGGCGAGCAGCCAACCGGCCGCCGGCAACGCCAGGAAGGCGATCACCGACGCGTACCGGTGCAGGTACGCGGCGGTGGTCATGGCGGTGCCCGGCTCGTTCGTCGGCACCACGGCGGCCAGCAGCAGCCCACCCACCCATGCGCCGAGCAGCAGCTCGGCCGTACGACCGGCGCGCGGTTGGCGTGGGCTGGCGCGGCGCAGTCCGTACAGCAGCGCCACTGTGGCGAGCGCGAGCACCACCATGGCGATGTCGATGACGCCGCCGCGGTCGGAGACCGCGAAGTCGCTGATGGTCAACGCCCACGGGTTGAGGTCGTCGTTGACTTCGAGGTGGCCGATCACGGTGAGCAGCGCAGCCAGGGCGATCCCGCCCAGGGCCAGCAGGCCGGTACTCCGGGTAACAGGCATGCCTCAGCCTGTCGCCGCGGACACCCCAGCCGAATCCGGGACAGCCACCGAAATCGTTCCCCGGGACCACCCCTAGAGGCCTTCCGGGATGCGGCCGTCACGTGCTTCCGCGCATCCGTGAACGTCCGATGGTCGCGAAGACCTTCGCCAGGTCAGGCGACGTTCAGCTGGATGTTCCCAATGCGGGCGACGACGTCGAGATGACCACCCAGGCCGGTGACGTAGGCGCGGAGTGATTCCAGGCTGGTGTGCTCGCCGTTCTCGATCTGGCTGATCCTCGCCTGCGTCAGCCCCGCCGCCTCGGCCAGTTGTACCTGAGTCATACCCAGGTGCTTGCGGATCTCTGCCAGCTGCGCCCCACTGACCGCTGCCAGCATCTGCTCACGGTGCTGAGCGCGTCGGGAGACCCGGTCCGGATCTGCCCAGGAAGGGCCGAGCGCGCGGGCCTTCGCCTTGACGTCCTGCCAGTCAGCTCCATCGGTCATCTCTGTGTTTCCCTCAGCCTGGAGAGGTGCTCCTGAAACCGGTCGTCCGCCAACGGGACCGCCGTCTTGTACCAAGTCTGCCACTGGCCCGACTTGTCGCCAGCAACCAGAAAACAGCTTCTCGAACTGGATCAAAAGCGAAGATCATCCGGACCTCGGTGGAGCCGGTCGACCCAGGCCGCAACTCCTTCATGTGGTGGAAGATGCTGCCCTTGAGACGGTCAACCAGGGGACGCCCGAGCGCCGGCCCGTGTTCGGCGAGGAGATCGATGGCCTCGCTGATGAGGTCGGCGCTGGCGGGATCCGTCTTGCAGAGGTTGAGGAACCACTCCTCGACCTCAGGATGAAGTTTGACGTCCCACATGCTGCCAATATAAGTGGAGCTTATACTCGCAGATGTAACGACACTCAGTCGACGGGGACCTCGACCGCGGCGACCGCGGCGGCGGCGCGGGCGTGGCGGGCGCTGACCACTGTCATCGCCCATCCGGCCGCGGCGAAGCCGGCTGCCGCGGCGGTGGCGATGATGGCCAGCCGCCAGGCCGACTCGGTCAGTGCGGTGCCGCCCAGGTGCCCGACCAGCGCGCCGTAGGTGGCCCAGCCCAGCGCGGCGACCGCCTCGTAGAGCACGAACAGGCGGTACGGGTAGCGGCTGCGCCCGGCCGAGAAGCAGGCCGCCATCCGACCGCCGGGCACGAACCGGCAGAGCAGGATGACCAGCGGCCCAGGTTGTCGCAGCCCCTGGGTGACGCGGCTGGCCACCCGGCGGGCACGGCTCAACTCGGCGTGCCGGGGTGGCCGCCGGTCCGGCGCGCTACGCCCAAGCAGGTAGCAGGCCAGGTCGCCGGCGAATACGCCGAGCGCGCCGACGGCGATGGTGACCGGCAGGCTGAGCCCGCCGTAGACGGTGAGCGCACCACTGGTGATCATGACGATCTGGGTGGGGATCACCGGCACGAAGGCGTCCGCGATCAGCAGCGCGAGCAGCACCAGGTACGCCCACGTCGGCGATGCGACGTCAGTCAGAAGTTCGGGCACGCCTGCCACCTCGCCGAATGCGGCCAATTGGGTGTCTTGAGCCTGACGTCGTGTCCGGCGTCACGGTGGACGGCCCCGGCCCGTCGTGACCGTCGACACGACTGGGCCACCCAGCTACAACGAGGCCGGTCGCTGCCGGGTGACGGGTCCGGAGGCCGTTGCACCCGTTCGAGGCGGGCGGCAGAACGGCGTTCGTCGGCGTACCGTTGTCGGCGCGGCCATGCCCGTCGGGTCCCCCGTTCCTGACGATTCGGCCGCCAGGGCCGCCGGCGGGTCCCGCGCCGGCGGCCCACCCCTCCGCCGTAAATCCGGGTGCGTCCCCGATGGTCGCGCGAGTACGGTCGCCGTATGCGCAGCGCGGTAGTGATGACCACGACGCCGGGTGTCCCCGGCGCGCCGCTCTGACGTAAACACCGTCGACCAGGCCCCGGGGCGATCCGCCCCGGTGGGCAGTGCGCCGAACGGAGCTCAGGTCGCCTCCGGGTCGTACCCGATCCAGGAGCCCGACATGATCGACCACCGTAGGCTCGGCCGCGAGCTGGACCTCTTCGTCTCCGACCCGCTGGCCGGCGCCGGCCTGCCGATCTGGCTGCCGGCCGGCGCCGCCGCCCGGCACGCCGTCGAGGAGTACGTCCGGGAGCTGGAGCGCCGCTCCGGCCACCAACACGTCTACTCGCCGCCGCTGGGCAAGCGGGAACTCTTCGAACTCTCCGGCCATCTCGGCTACTTCGCCGACGACATGTTCCCGCCGATGCGGCTGAGCGCCGACGACGAGTTCGTGCTCCGGCCGGCCCTCTGCCCGCACCACGCGTTGGTCTTCCGGGCGCGGGGCCGTTCCTACCGGGAGTTGCCGTTGCGGATCGCGGAGCTGGGCGGGATGTACCGCTCGGAGCGCTCCGGTGTGCTCGGCGGGCTGTCCCGGGTACGCGCCATCTCGCTCAACGACGCGCACACCTTCTGCGCGCCCGAGCAGGTCGGCGCGGAGGTCGTCGAGATCCTCCGACTGATCCGCGAAGCGCACGCCGCGCTCGGTGTCCGGCCGGCCGGGTTCCGGCTGTCGCTGCGCGGGCCGGGCGAGAAGTACGTCGGCGACGACGCCCAGTGGGCCCGCGCCGAGGAGTTGCTCCGGGAGGCGCTGGCCGGGGTGGAGTACGTCGAGGCACCGGGGGAGGCCGCCTTCTACGGTCCGAAGATCGACATTCAGATCGTCGACGCCGCCGGCCGGGAGTCGACCATCTCCACCATCCAACTGGACTTCGACAAGCCGGAACGGTTCGACCTGTCGTACACCGACTCGGACGGCAGCCGGCGTCGGCCGATCATGGTGCACCGCAGCCTGGTCGGCAGCATGGAGCGGCTGTTCGCGTACCTCATCGAGGTGCACGAGGGGGCGTTCCCGGCCTGGTACGCGCCCGTCCAGTTGGTGCTGCTGCCGGTCGACGACGGTCAGGCCGACGCGGCGACCGACCTGGCCCGACGGGCGGGCGACGCCGGCCTGCGGGTCGAGGTCGACGCCGCCGGCTCGCTGGGCGCCCGGGTCCGGGACGCGGCCCGCCGCCGCGTCCCGTACCTCGGGGTGGTGGGTGCCCGGGAGGTGGCCGACGGGCACCTCGCGCTGCGCCTGCGCGGCGGCCGTGCCCTGGCGCCGATGCCCGCCGACGCGGCTCTCGCCCTGATCGGCGGGCAGGTCGCCGCCCGCGCGGCCGACCTGCTGCCGTCGGACTGACCCGCCCACCGATCGTCTCGCGCGCACGGCCGCCCGACCTCAGACCGACGCCGGTTGGGCGGCCGGTTCCTCGTCGACCACCGCGCCGGTGAACTGTGAGCGGTAGAGCCGGTGGTACGCGCCCTGGGCGGCGAGCAACTGCTCGTGGGTGCCCTGCTCGACGATCCGACCGTCCTCCATCATCAGGATCAGGTCGGCGTCGCGGATGGTGGAGAGCCGGTGCGCGATCACGAAGCTGGTCCGGTCCGAGCGCAGCGCGGCCATCGCTCGTTGCAGCAGCACCTCGGTGCGGGTGTCCACCGAGCTGGTGGCCTCGTCGAGGATCAGCAGTGACGGCTCGGCGAGGAACGCCCGCGCGATGGTGATGAGCTGCTTCTCGCCGGCGCTGACGTTGCTGCCCTCCTCGTCGATGACGGTGTCGTAACCGTCGGGCAGGCTGCGCACGAACCGGTCCACGAAGGTGGCCCGGGCGGCGGCGAGGATCTCCTCCTCGGTGGCGTCCGGCCGCCCGTAGGCGATGTTGTCCCGGATGGTGCCGCCGAACAGCCAGGTGTCCTGGAGCACCATGCCGATCCGGCCGCGCAGGTCGTCGCGGCGCATCGTCGTGATGTCCACCCCGTCGAGGGTGATCCGGCCGGCGTCCAGCTCGTAGAACCGCATCACCAGGTTGACCAGGGTGGTCTTGCCGGCGCCGGTCGGGCCGACGATGGCCACCGTGTGTCCGGGCTCGGCGACCAGCGACAGGTCGTCGATCAGCGGCTTGTCCGGCTCGTAGCGGAACGAGACGTGCTCGAACTCGACCCGACCGTGCGGGTCGGTGATCCGGGCCGGCGCGACCGGGTCGGGGGTCTGCTCGTCGGCGTCGAGCACCGCGAAGACCCGCTCGGCCGAGGCCACCCCGGACTGCAGCAGGTTGGCCATCGAGGCGAGTTGGGTGAGCGGCTGGGTGAACTGGCGGGAGTACTGGATGAACGCCTGCACGTCGCCGAGGCTCATCGTGCCGGAGGCGACCCGCAGCCCGCCGACCACGGCGATCGCCACGTAGCTCAGGTTCCCGATGAACATCATCGACGGCATGATGATCCCGGAGATGAACTGCGCCCCGAAGCTGGCCCGGAACAACTCCTCGTTCTTCGCGTGGAACGCGGCCTCGACCTCACGCTGCCGGCCAAAGACCTTCACCAGCTCATGACCGGTGTACGCCTCCTCGATCTGGCCGTTCAACTCGCCGGTGTGCGTCCACTGGGCGATGAACTGCTTCTGCGAGCGCTTGGCGATGCGCTGGGTGACCAGTACCGACAACGGCACCGCGACCAGGGCCACCAGGGCCAGCACCGGCGAGATCCAGAACATCACGGCCAGCACGCCGACGACGGTCAGCAGTGAGGTGAGCAGCTGGCTGAGGGTCTGCTGGAGGCTGGTGGAGATGTTGTCGATGTCGTTGGTGACCCGGCTGAGCAGCTCACCGCGCGGCTGCCTGTCGAAGTAGGGCAGCGGCAGCCGGTTGAGCTTCTCCTCCACCTCGGCGCGCAGCCGCAGCACGGTGCGCTGGACCACCCCGTTGAGCAGCCAACCCTGCCACCAGGACAGCAGGCTCGCCGCCAGGTAGAGCCCGAGCGCCAGCAGCAGCACCCGCTTCAGGGCGCTGAAGTCGATGCCCACCCCGGGCACCACGTCCATCCGGGCCAGCATGTCGGCGAAGCTGTCGTTGCCGCTGGCCCGGGCCGCCGCGACGGCCTGTTCGGCTGTGGTGCCGGCCGGCAGTTGCCGGCCGATCACCCCGGTGAAGATCAGGTCGGTGGCGTGGCCGAGGATCTTCGGCCCGGCCACGCTGAACCCGACGCTCACCACTGCCAACGTGATGATCGCGGCCAGGTGCAGTCGGTGCGCGCGCAGCCGGCCGAGCAGCCGTCGGGCCGACGGCCCGAAGTTCATCGACTTCTCGGCGGGCATTCCGGCGCTCATCCATCCCGGGCCGCCGCCCTGACGGCCGGGCGGCAGCCGCTTCGGCGTCGCCGCGCCGCTGCCGGTCTCGGACGCGGTTTCCCCGCCGGGTCGCCGCGCGGTCTCATCGGGCGTCCGTCCGTCGCCGGCCGGCTTCTGACTGGGTACGGCCGCGGCGCGCGACTCGTCACGCTCGCTCATGCCGCCACCTCCGAGGTCTGCTGCGAGGCCACGATCTCGGCGTACGTCGGGCAGGTGTCCAACAACTCCGCATGTCGTCCCACTCCGACGACCCCTCCGTTCTCCAGGACGATGATCTGATCGGCGTCGATGATCGTGGAGACCCGCTGGGCCACGATCACCACCGCCGCCTGCGCGGTGACCGGCCGCAGGGCCGCTCGCAGCCGCGCGTCGGTGCCCAGGTCGAGCGCGGAGAACGAGTCGTCGAAGAGGTAGATCTCCGGTTGCCGGACCAGGGCCCGGGCGATGGCCAGGCGCTGCCGCTGCCCACCGGAGACGGTGGTGCCGCCCTGCGCGATCGGGGCGTCCAGCCCACCAGGCATCTGGGCCACGAAGTCGCGGGCCTGGGCGATCTCCAGCGCCGTCCACAGCTCCTCGTCGGTGGCGTCCGGGTTGCCGTAGCGCAGGTTGCTGGCGACCGTCCCGGTGAACAGGTACGGCCGTTGCGGCACCAGGCCGATGCGTCGCCACAGCTCGTCCGGCGCCAGCTCCCGCACGTCCACCCCGTCGACCAGCACCGCGCCGTCGGTGACGTCGACCAGGCGGGGGATCAGCGACAGCAGCGTCGTCTTGCCCGCGCCGGTGCTGCCGATGATCGCCGTGGTGGTGCCCGGGGTCGCCCGGAAGGAGATGTCGCGCAGCACCGGCTCCACAGCGCCCGGGTACTGGAAGCGCACCCCGCGCAGCTCCAGCTCGGCTCGGGTGGGCAGTTCGGTGACCGGCGCGGCGGCCGGGACCACCGAGGAGTCGGTGTCCAGCACCTCGACGATCCGCTCGGCGCAGACCGCCGCCCTCGGCACCATCATCAGCATGAAGGTGGCCATCATGACCGCCATCAGAATCTGCATCAGGTACTGCAGGAACGCGGTGAGCGCGCCGACCTGGATCGCGCCGGCGTCCACCCGCTGCGCGCCGAACCAGAGCACCGCCACGCTGGAGACGTTCAGCACCAGCATGACCACCGGGAAGATCAACGCCAGCAACCGACCGGTACGCAGAGCGGTGGCGGTCAGGTCGGCGTTGGCGACGCCGAAGCGGTCCGTCTCGTACGGCTCGCGGACGAACGCGCGGACCACCCGGATGCCGGTGATCTGCTCCCGCAGCACCCGGTTCACAGTGTCGATGCGGGTCTGCATCAGCCGGAAGCCCGGCACCATCCGACGGATGATCGCGCCGAGGGCAATGGCCAGCACCGGCACGCTGACCAGCATCAGCCAGGAGAGCCCGACGTCCTCGCGCAACGCCATGAACACGCCGCCGACGCTCATGATCGGTGCGGCGACGAGCATCGTGCAGCTCATCAGCACCAGCATCTGCACCTGCTGCACGTCGTTGGTGTTGCGGGTGATCAGCGACGGCGCCCCGAACCGGGCCACCTCGCGGGCGGAGAAGCGGTTGACGTGCCCGAACAGTTCGGCGCGTACGTCGCGGCCGAAGCCCATCGCGACCCGGGCCCCCAGGTAGACGGCGGCGATCGAGCAGACGATCTGGATCAGGCTGACCAGCAGCATCCAGCCGCCGGTGCGCACGATGTAATCGGTGTCGCCCCGGGCCACACCCTGATCGATGATGTCCGCGTTGAGGCTGGGCAGGTAGAGCGAGGCCATGGTGCCCACGAACTGGAGCAGCACGACCGCCAGCAACGGTCTCTGATAGGTGCGCAGTTGGCCGCGCAGGAGTCTGATCAGCACGCCGGGTCCTTCGTTTCGGTAGGGCGTCCGGTAATCCGCGGGTCGTCTCCGCTGCCGATGACCTCAAGCAGGAACTCCCGGATCACCTGGGCCTTCGCCGGGTCGGCATCGACCGAGGTGAGGGGCCGTCCGGAGTGCATGAGCGCGCCGAGCGCGGCCACCCGTTCCCGCCCGGCCGGGGTGATGGCGAGCCGGATGCTGCGTCGGTCGTTGTCGTCGCGCTGCCGCTCGACCAGGCCGTCGCGCTCGAGTGTGTCGACGATGCCGGTCAGGGTTGCCGGGCGGACGAACCCCTTCTCGGCGACCGCCCGGTGCGGCAACTCGCCGTGTCGGGCGAGCGTCATCAGGGTGATCATGCCGGCCTGGGTGAGACCGTGCTCCTCGGCGAGGTAGCGGTTCCACCGCTGCCCGACCAGGTGCCCGGCCACCACCAGCAGCCGGCCGAGCGGCACGTCCTGGAGGGTCACGAGTTCCACGACAGGCAGGTTAGCTCCCTGATAGTCAGGGGCCAAACGAAATAACCGCAGCGGTGGCCACGAACACGATCTGCAGAACCGTTCGCTGTGCGAGCGGGGTGACGGGGCGGCCGGCGAGGGTCAGTTCGCGGCGGGCGGCCGAGACGTTGGCCGGGAACATGGCGAGCATGAGCAGGCCGAGTCCGGCCGCCGCGGCACGGGCGGTCGCTGGCACCAGGAGGCCGACCGCGCCGATCAGCTCCAGCACGCCGGTCACGGTGACCAGCAGGTCCGGCCGGGGCAGTCGAGGCGGGACCATCGCGATCAGGTCGGCGCGGCGCTGGCCGACGAAGTGCGCGGCGGCGGTGAGAGTGAACATCACGGCCAGCCCGACGCGCAGCGCGGGATGCCAGCCGTCCAGTGCGGAGATGCCGGCCAGGCCGGCGGTCCGGGCCAGTGCGGTGCCGACGATCAAGGCGATCAGGGGTGCCATCGGAATCCTCCTCTGTGAAACTTGCCAGTGACAAGATTGCGCGTCAGGCGGTCATCTTGTCAATGGCAAGATAGGATTCGAGCATGACTGGCACCCGCGCCTACCACCACGGCGATCTGCGCCGGGCCCTGCTCGCCGCGGCGCTGGAGGCCGTAGGGGAGGTCGGACCCGCCGCGCTGAGCCTGCGCGACCTGGCCCGCCGGGCCGGTGTCTCGCACGCCGCGCCCGCCCATCACTTCGGCGACAAGGCGGGCCTGCTCACCGCGATCGCCGCGCAGGGCTTCGACCTACTGGCCCAGACGTTGACCGAGGCGGACGACGACCTGTTGGAGGCCGGCGTCGCGTACGTCGACTTCGCCGTCACGCACCGGGCGTACTTCGAGGTGATGTTCCGCCCGGAGCTCTACCGGGCCGACGACGCCGAGCTGAACGCGGCGCGGGGACGGGCCGGCGCCGCGCTCCGCTCCGGGGTGGCGGCGCTGTCCAGCGGCGGCGCGCCCGCCGACACCGACCGGGACTCGCTCGCGGCCTGGTCGATCGCGCACGGCTTCGCCACCCTCTGGCTGGCCGGCGCACTGCCCGACCGGGTGGGCGACGACCCCCGCGAGGCAGCCCGCGCAGTCCTCCGCCGACTCTCGACCTAACCCGCCCGCCCCGGCCTTCCCCGGCCCCCGCCCTTCCCCGGTTGATCATGAAGTTATTGCCAAGACACGCCGATGCGGGAGGCAATAACTTCATGATCAACTAGGGTGGGCGGTGCGGTGGGGTTACCAGCTGGTGGGGAGAGGCATTCCCTCGGTGAAGCCGGCGGCGCTCTGCACGCCGACGATGGCCCGCTCGTGGAACTGGGTCAGGTCCCGTGCGCCGGCGTAGGTGAAGGCGCTGCGTACGCCCGCGATGATCTCGTCGATCAGGTCCTCGACACCGGGGCGGGCCGGGTCCAGGTGCATCCGGGCCGAGGAGATGCCCTCCTCGAACACCGCCTTGCGGGCCCGGTCGTACGGGCTGTCGTCGGCGGTTCGGGCGCTGACCGCCCGAGCCGAGGCCATTCCGAAGCTCTCCTTGTACCGCCGGCCGTCCGCGTCGGTGTAGAGGTCACCGGGGGACTCGTAGGTGCCGGCGAACCAGGAGCCGATCATCACGTTCGACGCGCCGGCGGCGAGCGCGAGCGCCACGTCCCGGGGGTGCCGCACCCCGCCGTCGGCCCACACGTGCCGGCCCAGTTGGCGGGCGGCGGCCGCGCAGTCGAGCACTGCGGAGAACTGCGGTCGACCCACGCCGGTCATCATCCGGGTGGTGCACATCGCCCCCGGGCCGACGCCGACCTTGATGATGTCCGCCCCCGCCTCCACCAGGTCGCGTACGCCCTCGGCGGTGACCACGTTGCCGGCCGCCACCGGCACCCCCGGGTCCAGTTTCCGGACCGCCTGAAGTGCGGAGAGCATCCGTGCCTGGTGGCCGTGCGCGGTGTCCACTACCAACGTGTCCACCCCCGCCTCCAGCAGCGCCGCGGCCTTGCCGGTCACGTCCCCGTTGATCCCGACGGCCGCCGCGATCCGCAGCCGACCCCTGTCGTCCACTGCCGGCGTGTAGAGGGTGGCGCGCAGCGCGCCCTGCCGGGTCAGCACCCCGACCAGCCGACCCTCGGCGTCCACCACCGGGGCGAGTCGGCGACGGCCCGCCGACAGCAGATCGAAGCCGGTACGAGGATCCGCGTCCGCCGGGACGGTGTGCAGCTCGGTGGACATCACGTGACGCAGTTGCGCGAAGCGGTCCACGCCCGTGGTGTCCGCCTCGGTGACCACGCCCATCGGCCGGCCGGCGTCGTCGACCACTATCACCGCACCGTGCGAGCGCTTGGGCAGCAGGTGGATGGCATCGCCAACGGTCTCGGTCGGGCCGAGCGTGATGGGCGTGTCGTAGACCAGGTGGCGCTGCTTGACCCAGGCGACGACGTTCGCCACCACCTCGATCGGAATGTCCTGCGGGATCACCGTGATGGCACCCCGGCGGGCGACCGTCTCCGCCATCCGCCGGCCGGCGACAGCGGTCATGTTCGACACCACCAACGGAATGGTGGTGCCGGTGCCGTCGCCGGTGGAGAGGTCGACGTCGAGCCGGGAGCCCAGATCGGAGCGGGCCGGCGCCATGAAGACGTCGGTATAGGTCAGGTCGTGCGCGGGAGCCGCGCCGTGAAGGAACCGCACCCGGCAATCATTCCCGCTCGCGGTCCGTTCCACCGCCGGTGGTCGCGGAAAACACTCGCATCGTCGTTGGTAGTGGTGCCGGCGGCCTCGTCGGTGCTCGCCGGATGAGCCGGGCAGCCCGGCGGAAGTGCCACGCCGAGCCCGGCCGGGTACGAATCGGTCAGCCCAGCAGGAGTGCCACGGCGAGCCCGGCCATCACGACGGCGATGACCGCGTCCAGCACCCGCCAGGCGACGGCGCGGGCGAGCAGCGGCGCGAGGCGCTGCGCCCCGACGCCGAGCGCGGTGAACCAGACCACGCTGGCCAGTGCGGCGCCGGCACCGAAGACCCACCGGTGCGGGTGTTGTTGGGCCACGCTGCCCAGGAGCAGCACGGTGTCCAGGTAGACGTGCGGGTTCAGGTAGGTGAAGGCGACGCAGGCGAGCAGGGTCGCCCCCAACGTGGCCGGCGGCCGATCGGTGGGCAGTAGGGCGCCGGGACGCAGAGCGCGGCGGGCGGCGAGCACCGCGTAGCAGAGCAGGAAGGCCGCACCGCCCCAGCGGATCGCCATCAGCAGGCCAGGTCGGCCGGTCACCAGCGAACCGACCCCGGCCACTCCCGCCATGATCAGCAACGCGTCCGACGCGGCGCAGGTCAGCACCACGGGCACGACGTGCTCGCGTCGCAGGCCCTGGCGCAGGACGAAGGCGTTCTGGGCGCCGATGGCGACGATGAGCGCGATGGAGACCGAGAAGCCGGCGACGGCGGAGGTGAGCACGATGTCGACGCTAGGACCGTCGGCAGCCACCAGTCCAACTAAAGATTCTGAAGCAACTTAAGCTCAGCTAATGGAAGGTCTCGACTCGGCGCAGCTACGGACACTCGCGGCGGTGGTGGCGGAGGGCAGCTTCGACGCGGCGGCCCGGCTGCTGCACGTCACGCCGTCGGCGGTGAGCCAACGGATCAAGGCGCTGGAGGAGACCGTCGGTCAGGTGCTGGTCCGCCGCGCCCGTCCGTGCGTGGCAACCGACGCCGGCCGCCCGCTGCTGCGCCTGGCCGGTCAGCTCGCGCTGCTCGAACGGGAGGCGCTGACCGATGCCCGCGGCCCGCTGGCCGGCGGCGGCCGGATCCGGGTCGCCGTGGTGGTCAACGCGGACTCGCTGGCCACCTGGTTTCCCGCCGCGCTGGCCCGGTTGCCGCAGCGGGCCGGGCTCTCGTTCGACCTGCGGCAGGACGATCAGGACCACACCACCGAGTTGCTCCGCGACGGTTCGATGACGGCGGCGGTCACCGCTCAGCGGGAGGCCGTGCAGGGCTGCCGGGTGCTGCGGCTCGGGGCCATGCGCTACCGCGCGTTGGCCGCCCCGGAATTCGCGGCGTCCCACTTCGCCGAAGGATTCACCGCGTCCGCGCTGGCGAGCACCCCGCTGGCGGTCTTCGACCGGAAGGACCGGGTGCAACACCGGTTCATCCGGGCGGTGGTCGGTCGGCCGCTCGACCCGCCCGTGCACTACGTACCGTCGGTGCCGGCGTTCAGTGCGGCGATCCGGCTCGGGTTGGGCTGGGGCCTGGTGCCGGAACAGATCGCCGAGGCCGACCTGGCCGCCGGTCACTGTGTCGACCTCGCACCGGGTCGACACCTGGACGTCCCGCTGTACTGGCAGCACTGGCGGCTGGAGTCGGACGTGCTGAACGCCCTGACCGTGGCCGTGCGCGCGGTCGCCGCCGAAACCCTGCGCTGACCGCCCGCCGGGCGGCTCAGGCGATGGTGCGGGGTCGGGCCGCTCAGGCGATGGTGCAGATGGGGGCACCGGCGGTGATCACGGCGCCGACCTCGGCGCTGAGACCGCTGACCGTACCCGCCTTGTGGGCGTGCAGCGGCTGCTCCATCTTCATCGCCTCCAGCACCACGACCAGGTCACCCTCGGCCACTGTGTCGCCGTCCGCCACCGCGATCTTGACGATGGTGCCCTGCATCGGCGAGGTGAGCGCGTCGCCGCCGACCGGGGCGCCGGCCTTGGTGCCGCCGCCGCGCCGGGTCGGCTTGCGGGCGGCGGGTGGCGCGGTGGTCGTACTCCCGCCGAAGCCGGCGGGGAGGCTGACCTCGAGGCGCTTGCCACCCACCTCGACCACGACGGTGTCGCGTTCGGCCGGCGCCTCGGCGGTGCCGGCGGCGGCGGTGAACGGCGGCACGGTGTTGTGGAACTCGGTCTCGATCCACCGGGTGTGCACTGTGAACGGCTCGGCGGTGAACGCCTCGTCCCGCACGACGAGCCGGTGGAACGGCAGCGCGGTGGCCATGCCGTCCAGGACCATCTCGTCCAGCGCGCGGCGGGCGCGCTCCAGCGCCTCGGTCCGCGTCTCGCCCGTGATGATCACCTTGGCGAGCAGTGAGTCGAAGTTGCCGCCGATCACGTCACCGGCCGAGATGCCGGTGTCGACCCGCACACCCGGCCCGCTGGGCAGGCGAAGCGCTGTGACAGTGCCGGGGGCGGGCAGGAAGTTGCGGCCCGGGTCCTCGCCGTTGATCCGGAACTCGATCGCGTGCCCCCGCGGCGTCGGGTCCTCGGTGATCCGCAGCTTCTCGCCGTCGGCGATCCGGAACTGCTCGCGGACCAGGTCGATGCCGGCGGTCTCCTCGGTGACCGGGTGCTCGACCTGGAGTCGGGTGTTGACCTCCAGGAAGGAGATGGTGCCGTCGACGCCCACCAGGTATTCCACGGTGCCGGCGCCGTGGTAGCCGGCTTCGCGGCAGATCGCCTTGGCGCTCTCGTGGATCTGCGCGCGCTGGGCGTCGGTGAGGAACGGCGCGGGCGCCTCCTCGACGAGCTTCTGGTGACGTCGCTGCAACGAGCAGTCCCGGGTGCCCACCACGATCACGTTGCCGTGCTGATCGGCGAGGACCTGCGCCTCGACGTGCCGGGGCTGGTCGAGGTACCGCTCGACGAAGCACTCGCCCCGACCGAACGCCGCGACCGCCTCCCGGGTGGCCGACTCGAACAGCTGGGGGATCTCCTCCATCGTGCGGGCGACCTTGAGGCCGCGCCCCCCGCCACCGAAGGCGGCCTTGATGGCGACCGGCAGGCCGTGGTCGACGGCGAAGGCCATCACCTCGTCCGGGCTGGCCACCGGGTCCGGGGTGCCGGGGACCAGCGGTGCGCCGGCCCGCTGGGCGATGTGCCGGGCGGTGACCTTGTCGCCCAGGTCGCGGATCGCCTGCGGGGTGGGGCCGATCCAGGTCAGCCCGGCGTCGATGACGGCCTGGGCGAAGTCGGCGTTCTCACTGAGGAAGCCGTAACCCGGGTGTACGGCGTCGGCGCCGGCCCGAGCGGCGACGTCGAGCAACTTGTCGATGCGCAGATAGGTCTCGGTCGCGCTGTCCCCGCCGAGCGCGTACGCCTCGTCCGCGAGGGTGGCGTGCAGGGCGTCGCGGTCGGAGTCCGCGTACACGGCGACGCTGCCCAGGCCGGCGTCGCGGCACGCGCGGATCACCCGGACGGCGATCTCGCCGCGGTTGGCGATGAGTACCTTGCGCACCTTCGTGGCTCCTCCCGGGCAGGTTACTGACGGGGAGTGTATCGGCCGCCCACCGGCGGCCCTAACGATCGCTCAGTGTGGGATGCCGCACTGCACCCGCCACGGTTTAGTCAAACTTGGCTATTACGCTTATCGGGTGTCTTCGACTCGGATGATGATTCTCGGTCTGGTGCGGTGGATGCAGCCAGTGCACGGCTACGACGTGCGCCGTGAGCTGCTGAGCTGGAGCGCCGACAAGTGGGCGAACGTACAGCCCGGATCGATCTATCACGCCCTGCGCAAGCTCACCGAGGAAGGGCTGCTCCGCGCCGTCGCGACCGAGCAGGTGGGGGCCCGTCCGGCGCGGACCACGTACGAGGTGACTGTCAAGGGGGAGGACGAGTTCGAGACGCTGCTGCGCAACTCCTGGTGGACCATCAGCGAGCCCGCCGACCCGTTCGTGGCGGCCTTCTCCTTCCTGCCGGCGATGCCGCGCGCCGAGGCGGCCGCGGCCCTGCGTAACCGGGCCAACCTGCTGCGCGCCGGCGTCGAGTCCATGCGCGCCTCGCTGGAGTCGGACTGGGTGCGCAATCGCAAGCCGGCGCACGTGGGCTGGATGTTCGAGCTGTGGTCGGCGCGAGCGGAGGCGGAGATGACCTGGTGCGAGCGGATTGCCGAGCGGATCGATTCCGGTGTGTCGTACCTGCCTGCTGAGCTGGATGAAGCGCAGGGTTGGTCGGGGTGGAGGGACGGTGTGGAGCCGTCCGACACCGACGCGGAATAATCAACGTTGACTAAAAAAGCTATATCGCGTTAGCCTGCTGGCGGCACAGCGGGGGAGTGCGCCGTCCGGCGTCCGCCCACTCGACGGCCGGCCCGACCGGCCCGAACGACCAGGAGCAGAAATGATCGAGACCAGGGGGCTGCGGAAGTCGTTCCGCTCCCGCGCGGGTCGAGAGACGAAGACGGTGGACGCCGTGCGGGGCGTCGACCTTGACGTTGCCAAGGGCGAGATCTTCGGCTTCCTCGGCCCGAACGGCGCCGGCAAGACCACCACGCTGCGGATGCTCGCCACGCTGATCGAGCCGGACGGCGGCGAGGCCACCATCGCGGGCGCCGACCTGCGCACGGACCCGGCCGAGGTGCGCCGCCGCATCGGATACGTCCCGCAGGGCGGCAGCACCTGGGACGAGTCCACCGCCCGCGAGGAGCTGGTGCTGCACGCCCGGATGTACGGCATCAGCAAGGCCGACGCGCAACGGCGCGCCGCCCGCGCCCTGGACGCCTTCCAGCTCACCGAGTACGCCGACCGCAAGTGCAAGACCTACTCCGGCGGCCAGCGTCGCCGGGTGGAGATCGCCCTCGGCATCATCCACGAGCCGAAGATCGTCTTCCTGGACGAGCCGACCACCGGCCTCGACCCGCAGAGCCGCGCCCACATGTGGGACGAGATCCGGCGGCTGCGCGCCGACGGGATGACCGTCTTCATCACCACGCACTACCTGGACGAGGCCGACGCGCTCTGCGACCGGATCGCGATCATGGACAACGGCGAGGTCGTTGCCGAGGGCACGCCAACCGAGCTCAAGCGGGAGATCTCCGGCGACGTGGTGCTGGTCGGTCTCGACCTGGCCGCCACCCCACAGGCCGCCCAGACGCTCGACGGCGAGCCGTACGTCAACAAGCTGGAGACGGTCGACGAGGGTGGTCTGCGCCTCTACGTCGACGAGGGCGCCACCGCCATCCCGCAGGTGCTGCGCCGACTCGACCACGCCGGGCTTGAGCTGCGCTCGATCGAGCTGCACCGACCCAGCCTGGACGACGTCTTCCTCACCAAGACCGGCCGCTCGCTGCGCGAGTCCTGACCACCGGAGACGACTCTCATGAAATTCGCCCGTGACACGTGGCTGATCTTCCAACGCCAGATTCAACTCCTGCTACGCAACCCGGTCTGGGTCTTCGTCGGCGTGTTCCAGCCGGTCATGTACCTGCTGCTCTTCGCCCCGCTGCTCAAGCCCGCACTGAACGCGCCCACCCAGGCCGCCGCCTACAAGATCTTCGTACCGGGTCTGCTGGTGCTGCTGGCCATCTTCGGTGGCCTGTTCCAGGGCTTCGGCCTGATCGCCGAGCTGCGAGCCGGTGTGATTGAACGCTCCCGGGTCACCCCGATCAGCCGGCTCGCCCTGCTGCTCGGCCGATCGCTGCGCGACGTGGTCTCGCTCCTGGTGCAGGCCGTCATCATCACGCTCTTGGCGCTCATCTTCGACCTGCGGGTGTTCATCGGGGACCTGCTGCTGGCGTACCTGATGCTCGCCCTGATCGCCCTCATGACCTCGGCCGTCTCCTACGGCGTCGCCCTCAAGGTCAAGAGCGAGGACGCGCTGGCCCCGCTGATGAACACCGTGGCGCAGCCGGTGCTGCTGCTCTCCGGCATCCTGCTGCCGCTGACCTTCGCACCCGGCTGGTTGCAGGGCGTCGCCAACTGGAACCCGTTCTCCTGGGCGGTCGACGGCACCCGGGCACTGTTCGCCGGTGACCTGGGCAGCGACAAGGTCTGGCAGGGCCTCAGCATCACAGCGGTCCTCGCCGTGCTGGGCGTCTACTGGGCCGCCCGCCAGTTCGCCCGCAGCGTCCGCTGACGCTGCCTTTGAGATTTGGGGTGTCCCCTGGTGGGGACACCCCAACATCAGTGTCAGGCGGTTGCTGACGGTCAGTGGACCCGGGCGAGGGTGAGGCCGTCCGCGATCGGCAGCATCACCGGGTCCACCCGTACGTCCGCGAGAACCTCGTCGTTGAACGCGGCGATGGCCCGGTCATTGGCGTCCTGCGGGGCGATGACCCGCCCGCCCCGCAACACGTTGTCGACGGCGATCACCCCACCCGGACGCATCCGGGGCACCAGCTCCGCCCAGTAGATCGGGTAGCCGGTCTTGTCCGCGTCGATGAACGCGAAGTCCAGGTGCCGCTCGTGCGGCAACTCCCGCAGTCCGTCCGCGGCCGGGCCGATGCGCAGGTCGATCGAATCCTGCACGCCGGCCCGTGCCCAGTAGCGCCGGGCGATGCCGGTGAACTCCTCGGAGATGTCGAAGCACGTCAGTCGCCCACCCTCGGGCAACCCGCGGGCGATCGCCAGCGACGAGAGCCCGGTGAACGTGCCGACCTCGACGGCCTGCCGCACGCCGAGCAGCCGGGTGAGGAACGTCAGGAACGCGGCCTGCTCCGGAGCCACCTGCATGGTGGCGTGCTCCGGCAGCACCGACCGGGTCTCCTCGGCCAGGTCCTGGATGATCTCGTCCGGCGGGGAGCCGTGTGCGACCAGATAGGCGTGCAGCTCGTTGGTGAGCGGGATCGACTTGGTGGTCATGACCGGACGTTACCGAGCGGCTCGACCGTTTGGCCGCCCGGCGCGACAGTCGTCCACAGGTCGGTGATCCGCAGATCCAGCTCGGCGAGGAGCCGGCGCAGCAGCGGCGTCGACAATCCGACCACCGTCCCCGGGTCACCCTCGATCCGCTCCACGAACGGCCCACCCAGCCCGTCGATCGTGAACGCACCGGCCACCGCCAGCGGCTCACCAGTGGCCACGTACGCGGCGATCTCGTCATCGCTGATGTCAGCGAAGTGGACAGTGGTCGATGCGACCGCCTCCGCGCGCCGGCCCGCAGTAACGTCGACCAGGCAGTGCCCGCTGTGGAGAACGCCGCTGAGCCCCCGCATCCGCAGCCACCGCCGGGTCGCGTCAGCCGCATCCGCCGGCTTGCCGAGGATCTCCCCGTCGAAGGCGAGCACCGAGTCGCAGCCGATCACCAACGTGCGCTGACCGGCGGTCGCGTTCAGCCGGGTCAACACCGCCTGCGCCTTCAGGCGAGCCAACTCCAGGCACAACTCCTCGGCCCGCTCGGTCACCACCAGGGACTCGTCCACCCCACTGACCAGCACCTCGGGCTCGACGCCGGCAGCCTGGAGCAACTTACGACGGGCAGGGCTCGCCGATGCGAGCACGAGGCGGAGCGGCAAAGTCTCAGACACCACCCCGACGTTACCGCCCAACTCCCCACCAAGACCGACACCCCGCCCAGCACGGTCGGCGGTCGGCGGTCGGGGTGGTCGGGCGGCCGGGTGGCCCGGTGGGTCCGGGCGCCCTTGATCCACTCGACTTTCAGGAAAACGCGCTATCCGGTCGCCTCGGACACCGCGATTTCCTGAAAGTCGAGTGGATCAGCGCTTCGTTGATCGATCAGCGACTGATTCTGGGCGGCGGATCATCACCATGCCGACGTCGCCGCGCTATCACGGCCCACCCGACCCCGGCGGCCACGAGCACCCCGAGAGTGGCTAGGCCGCGCGCGGTCGCGCTATCGCTCTCGTCACCCGGCTGAGCACCAGCCGTCGTGGTCGGGCCAGCACCGGCCGGAGCGCTCACCGATTCAAACCCCAGCGGCGGTACGTCTGCCGTCAGCGCCGCCACAAGATCGATCACCCCGTAGCCGTACTCGTCGTCACGCCCAGGAGGGCCCTTGTCGACGGCGGTGGCCGTGAGCCGGTGCGCCACCTCTCGGGCCGGTAGGTATGGGTACTTGGACCTGATCAACGCAGCCGCACCCGCCACGATCGCCGTCGCGCTCGAGGTGCCGGTCCCCTTCGAGTATTTCCCGCCGTAGCTGGTGCTATAGATGTCAACCGCAGGAGCGACCACATCGATATTCGGTCCGGTGACCGAGATGGCAGCATGTTGTCCAGCGCGATCGACACCCCCAACCGCGATAACACCCTCTTCGCTGGCCGGATAGCGCACGTCCGTGTCGGAAGGTGCATTACCTGCTGCGGCAACCACTACGATGTCAGCATCCTGGGCCGCCCTGATCGCTCGCTGAAGTCGTATGCTGGCACCGGCGACCGCTGAGATATTGATAATGTCGGCACCGCCAGCGATGGCGAATTCAATGCCGGAAGCTAATGCGTCGGGATTACCCACGCCATTGGGTGGGGTATCCAGGATGGGAAGGACCTTTGCTTTCGGGGCAATACCGAGGGCGCCTTGGTCGTTCGTCGTTCCGTGCGCGACGATCAAGCCGGCCATTGCTGTCCCGTGACTATCCTGGTCCCGGTGCCCGTCACCACCCCCTCCAGGAATGACGTCGGTCCCTGGAAGCAAATTCTCGCGCAGGTCGGGGTGGGGGTCGACTCCAGTGTCTGGCACTGCCACGATCACGCCGGATCCTTGACTGAATTTATGTACTTGCTCGATTCGCAGAAACGGCAGGTGCCATTGATCACCTCGTATTAGGTCCGCATCTTGAGGCGGAGCGGCAAGGCTAGCGGGTAGCAGGGCTCCGACTAGAGCTAGTCTGGAAAATCCCACTAGGGTTGACTCAATCACCCGCCGAAACCAATTGCCGGACCTGGGTCGATCGGATTGTCCCTGTCCGGTGGACGAACCACCGGTGGGACGCCCTGGTCGGTTTCCCATGGGTTATCCGGGTCCCAGTAGCGAGACCTCTCCTCGCCTTCTCCTCCAAGCCTTTGGCGGCCCCCATTTCCATTCAAGCCGGGCGCGCCGCCAATCGGGAAACCGTTCACACCTCCGTTAAGGCTCCGTCCCCCGCCCGGCCGACTTCCAGCCGAACCGGTGGGTGCTGTCCCAGCGCCGCCGCCGCCGATTACCCCGCCTACCGGATTGACCCTTCTAGGGGCGCCAGAGTTGTTGATGGGCTGGCCTAGGGCTGATCCTGGGACGCCTCCGATCAATCCTCCCGTGGAAGGGGCCGGGCGGGCGGGCGTTGCGGGATGTGCGGTGCTCCCCTCGGGCCCCCCGCTGACTGGTTTGGACAGGTTCCCAGGTTGGGGTGTTCGCGTGGGGAGTGTTGGAGGTGAGCCAATGGAAGCAGGGGGCATCCTTGGCGTAATGCCAGGACCAATGGCAGTTGGTGGGCCTCCCGCTCCCGGTGTTTGGACGCTTGGCGGCGTCGTCCCAGTGGGCGGCGATGAGACTCCAGCGGCCGCACCCCCGAGGACTGGACCGATCCCCGACATGGCGGGGGCGGCGGCACTCACCCGCTCAACACGTGCGCCACGAGGGTGAGTGGTGGAGGTGGGCATGGGTACTGGAACTATCGGCGGAATAGCAGGTGCCAGATAATCGCCATACACATCGGGGTTGTCCGGCTGCCGCACATTCCTGGGCGCCACGGGCGGCTTTTGGAGGGTCGCTTGGGCTTGTTGGAGTTCGCCGCTTAGGTTGAACATCATGGATCGGGCCTGCACGTTCAGTCGTTCCAAGTCCCCATCAGCAACAGGCGGCGTGGCAGCTCGGTTGCCCATCACCGCTTTCGGGTCGGCGACCATCGACTCGTACGCCTGCTTCTGCTGGAACTTGGTCGCGTACTCCTCGTAGATCTTGCGGAGTGCGGCGCGGGTGGTGCCGATGGCCTGGGTTGCGGCGGAGAGCGCGGTGTAGTTCGCGGCTGCGGCGTCGTGGGTGCGCTGCACCTTGTCGACGAGTTCGTCGAGTTCGGCGAGGTAGGTGCGGGAGGCGGCGCTGGTTTCGGGGGGCCATGCCTCGGCGAGTCCGCGTCGGTACTGCTGGAGGCGGCCGAGGTGGATTTGCGCCAGGTCGCAGACCTTGCGCCAACCGGCGACCTGTTTCCAGTGGTTGGCGGTGTCGTGGTCCTGGAGGCAGGCCCACATGCTGTTGACGTCCATGAGGTGCCAGTCGGTGAGGCCGGAGGTGCGGCCGGTGCCCCGTTCGATCACGGCAGCACCACCGGCCCTGCGGCGTCGGGGCTGGTCGGGTCGGTCAGGGTTGGCGTCGGGCCGCCGGGGAGAACGCTGGCCGGGTTGGCGAGGGCACGTTGCACGTCGACCACTCGGGCGGCGGTGAAGGCGTCGCTGTCGGCGTAGTGGGTGGCGACCTGATCGGCGGCGGCGGCCAGGTGGCCGGTGGCGCCTCGGACGGCGTACACCATGTCGGCGGTGGCCTGCTGCGTCTCGTGGTGTGCGTGCAGGAACGTGACCAGCTCGATGAAAGCGTCGCACGGGTTGGGCAGCTTCGCGGACATGTCTTCGGCGATGTACGACAGGTGCGGCGCGTAGTTGCTCTCGACCTCGGCGGCGAGCCGTTCGGCGAACTCTCTGAGCTGGCTGATGTCGGCTTCGATGCCGCCGTAACCGCGTAGCCAGGGTGCTGGCCGGTCCTCTTCGGGGATCATGGATCCTCCCTACCCGTAACGGCACCGTTTCCCTGAGTGAGGTTAACGGCTCAACGCCACCCTGACAGCCCCCGTACCGGTAGGTCTCGGGTTAGCGGGGCAGGCCGACGGCGCGCCACCCGCTGGAGCCGCCGGGTCGACCGCTGCGCGCCCAGGCGGATTCCGTCGCCGGCGTGGGAGCGGCGGCTGGACGGGTTCGGACGATGATCGCCCCCACCAGAGCGGCCAACTCCTCGGCGGTGGGCACGCCGCGGACGACCCGGAACAGCGGCTCTTCGGCAGACATGCCGCCAGGGTACGCGGCGCGAAGTTACCCGAAGCGCACAGTGGCGTGCCGGCGGTGTGAGCGTCGGCGGGTCCGGGTACCGTCTCACCGATGTCGAACGCGCTTCCCCAACTCGTCGCTGACCGATACCGGCTCCTGTCGCCGCTCGGCCAGGGCGGCATGGGCCGGGTGTGGAAGGCGCGCGACGAGGTGCTGCATCGGGACGTCGCCATCAAGGAGTTGGTGCCGCCGCCCGGCCTCACCGATGAGGAGCGCCGCGAGATGCGCGAGCGCTCGTTGCGGGAGGCGCGGGCCATCGCCCGGCTCAACCACGCCAACGTCGTCCGCATCTTCGACGTGCTGCGCACCGATGGCGATCCGTGGATCGTCATGGAGTACGTGGCGTCGAAGTCGTTGCAGGACACTCTCGCCGAGGACGGCCCGGTGTCGGTGGCCCGCACTGTGGAGATCGGCCTCGGCGTGCTGGGTGCGCTGAGCGCCGCGCACAAGGCGGGTGTCATGCACCGCGACGTGAAGCCCGGCAACGTGTTGCTCGGCGACGACGGTCGGGTGGTGCTGACCGATTTCGGTCTCGCCACGATCCCCGGCGACCCCAACGTGACTCGCACCGGCATGGTGCTCGGCTCGCCCGCGTACATCTCGCCGGAGCGGGCTCGGGACGGCACTGCCGGGCCGGAGGCCGACCTGTGGTCGCTGGGCGCGACGCTCTACGCGGCGGTCGAGGGCAAGTCGCCGTACGCCCGGCCGTCGGCGATCGGCACCCTGGCCGCGTTGGCCACCGAGCCGATTCCGCCGCCGAAGAACGCTGGTCCGCTCAAGGCCGTCCTCAACGGGCTGCTGCGCAAGGACCCGAACGAGCGCATCACGGCCGAGGTGGCGGAGCGGTTGCTGCGCCGCGCCGGGGGTAAGCGGTCGCGCGGCATCTCACTGCTTGATGGCGTACGCCGGCCTGGGCCGAACGGTCCGCGCGAGCCGCGCCCGCCGCACGTGCCGGCGCCGCGACCGGCCGAGAGTGTCGACCGGCCGGTGTCACCTCCGCCGGCCGCCGCCGCGACCACCTCAGCCGCCACCTCTGCCGCCGCCGCGACCCCTGCCGCCGATGCCACTCCGACGGCCGTCGTCTCCTCCGACGCGGCCGCCGACCCGACCGCGCTGGTGCCCACCGAGCCGGCCGCAGCCGCACCGGCGGAGCCGACCGCCACGATCGACCGCCCGTCCGAGGTCGAGCCGGTAGATGCCGAGCCGACCGCGAAGGTCACGGCCGCGCCCGACACGAGCGGCGACGGTACGACGAACGTCGACGACGAGCCGACTGTTGTCGACGGTCCGCCGGTGGCTCCGGAGCAGCGCAAGCCGACCACCCCGACGTCGCTCATGCCGCCGGTGAGTCCGGCCGGGCGCGCGGCGGTGCCGCTGTCGGATGGCACGAAGCCGAACAACACCCGACGCAACCTGCTGATCGGTGCAGTGGTGGCGCTGCTGCTGATCGGTCTCGTGGTGGTCGTGCCGTTGCTGACGAAGGACGACGACAAGACCCCGCAGGCCAATCCGACCAGCGCTGCCGCGACCTCCGCGCCCGCGCCGACCTCCGCTGCGGCGCCTCCGCCGCCCACCAGCGGTGCCCCGAGTCCGTCCGCCTCGGCCACTCCCTCGGTCGACCCGAACGCGTTGCCTGCGGGTTGGAAGCTGCACCGGGACCCGTTCGGCTTCGCCCTGCCGATCCCCGATGGTTGGGTGCGTAGCACGCCCCCCGACAAAACTGTCGTCTTCGAGGATCCCAACGGACCGGGCGAACTGCTGGTGCAGTGGACTGACAGACCGGCGAAGGATGCAGTCGCGGACTGGCGGGAGCAGGAGCCGCGGCGCGCTAGCCGCGTCAACAACTACCAAAAGCTCAGCATCGTGGGCTGCGACTTCTGGAAGACCTGCGGCGACTGGGAGTGGCTGGAAACCCGGGACGGGCAGCGGATCCACGTCCGCAACCGGGGGTTCGTGACGGCCAAGAACCGCGGTTACGCCCTGCGGTGGGAGATCGCGGAGAAGGACTGGCAGGCCAACCTGCCGAACTTCGACCGGATCGCCAAGGGTTTCGTGCCCGACCGTCAGGACTGAAACTCATTCGCATGACCTTGCGTCGTCGTGGGTACTTGACCTTCGACGACGGAAGGAGGCACGACATGGGTTACCGACGGAGGGACGCTCGGCCCCGGCTGGCACTGTGGATGCTCGTGGCGCTCGGCGACGCGATCCTGCTGCTGGTCAGCGCAGGGGTTTCGGTGCTCATCGCACTGCTCGGCGTCGCGATCGTTGCTGGCTTTGGCGTGGCTGCCTGGCGGTTGACCCGCAGGGGCGCGCTGGCTCGTGAGGATGCTGTGGTGCCGGCCCTGAGCCGGCGGCGGGCTTGACCCGTACCCGGTGGTGTGGCGGCAGCCGGACCGATTGTCGACCGTGCTGGTGACCGTCGATCCCGCTGCCGCCAACGGCCCGGTCAGGTGTTGTTGGCCAACGCGATCAGGCGGCTCCGGTCACCGTTCCAGTAGTTGCGGTCCACATTGCCGCTGATCCCGGAGACCGCGCCGGTGCTGGTGTACTGCCAGAAGCTCCACACCGACGCGCCGGCCGGCAGGGCGCCGGGGGTGCTCGACCAGCGGGCCAGCCAGAGCGGGTGGTTCGCCCACGGGCCGGTCCAGCTGCCGGTGCACTGGTTCCACCAGCTCGTGGTGGTGTAGATGACCGCGTACCGGCCGGTGCGGGAGCGGTAGGTGTTCAGGAAGTCCTGCACCCAGTTGCGCATTCCGGTCGTGCTGAGCCCGTAGCAGTAGCCACCGGCGTACGGGTTGCCCTCGATGTCCAGCGCGGCCGGCAGGGTGCGGCTGTCCGCGGACCAGGCGCCGCCGTTGGAGGCCAGGTAGTTGGCCTGGGTCGAGCCGGCGGAGATGTTCGGGCGGGCGAAGTGGTACGCCCCGCGGATCACCCCGGCGTTGTACGAGTTGACGTAGTTGGCGTTGAAGTTCGGGTCCTTGTAGCTGGTGCCCTCGGTCGCCTTGATGAACGCGAACTGGATGCCCGCGTTGCGGACGCTGGTCCAGTTGATGGTGCCCTGGTAGCGGGAGACGTCGACACCGGGTGTGGTGGCGGCGGCCGCCGGTCCGGCGGTCGCGACCAGGGCCGCCGCCGCGGTGGCGAGGACGGTGAGGCCGGCCGCGAGCGCGCGGCGCAGCGATGATCGGGTACGGGCCATGAATGCCTCCAAGGACGTCGCTCTATCGACATTCATCTTTGGAGGTAAGTGCCCTAGATCACAAGTGCAGCCGGAAAAAAGCTTCATCGGCGGGCGTCAGTAGCCCCAGTGACCGATGTATGAACCGGTGCCTCGGGAGCGACACGGAACGCCGCCGGTAGGCTCGCGCCCCATGATGTCGATCGACGGGCTGAGCGACCTGTGGGACACGCTGTTCGGCGCGCAGCCGGACCCGCCCGCACTGCTGGTGTTGATCACCGGGGCCGTGGCGCTGGTGGTGGTCTCCACCCGGCTGCCGTGGCGGATCGCCCGTAACGCCGTCACCATCGCGCACGAGGGCGGGCACGCCCTGGTCGCCCTGCTCACCGGCCGCAAGCTGCACGGCATCCGGCTGCACTCGGACACGTCCGGTCTGACGCTCTCCGCCGGCCGCCCCACCGGGCCGGGCATGATCCTCACTCTGCTCGCCGGATACGTCGCGCCGCCGCTGGTGGGGCTGGCCGGCGCCTGGCTCCTCGGCGGTAACCGGATCACCCTGCTGCTCTGGGTCGCAGTGGCGCTGCTGCTGGCCATGCTCGTCATGATCCGCAACGTCTTCGGCGTGGTGTCGTTGCTGATCACCGGCGCGCTGGTGTTCGCCGTCTCGTGGTACGCGACGCCGCAGGTCCAGGCCGCGTTCGCGTACACCGGGGTGTGGTTTCTGCTGCTCGGTGGGGTGCGTCCGGTGGTCGAGCTGCAACGGATGCGCTCGCGGGGTCGGATGCCCGCCTCCGACGCCGACCAACTCGCCGGGCTCACCCCGTTTCCGCCGCTCTTCTGGGTTGGCGTCTTCGCCCTGGTGAACCTGGCCGCCCTGCTAGCCGGTGCGCTCCTGCTCGCCGGCCCGATCCTCACCGACGCCGGCCTGACCGGCTGACCGACGGGCGGAAGCCGCACGGGTGGGAGGGGCGCGGGCGGGCAGAATGAGGCCATGCGATACGTGATCATCGGGGCGGGTGCGGTCGGCGGGACCATCGGCGTACGGCTGGCCCAGGCCGACCGGGACGTGACACTCGTGGCCCGCGGCGCCCACCTGGACGCGATCCGCGCACGGGGTCTGACAGTGCGACAGCCCGACGGTGAGGTCACCGCCCGGCTCGCGGCGGTGGACCGGCCCACCGACCAGCCGCTGCCGGCGGACACCGTGCTGATCCTCACCGTGAAGTCGCAGGACACCGCCGACGCGTTGGCCGCCTGGGTGGACGCGCCGGTGGTCGGCGGCGGCACGGCGGGCGAACGTCTGCCGCTGGTGACAGCGCAGAACGGGGTGGCCAACGAGCGGGCCGCGCTGCGCCTCTTCGCCGACGTGCACCCGGTCTGCGTCTGGCTGCCGGCCACCCACCTGGAACCGGGTGTGGTGGTCGCCAACGGGTACCCGCATCCCGGGATGCTCCACATCGGGCGGTACCCCGGGGGCGCCGACGACACCGACCGGGCGATCGCCGCCGACCTGACCGCCGCCGGCTTCGTCGCTCCGGTCCGCGCCGACGTGCTGCGCTGGAAGTACGGCAAGCTGCTCAGCAACCTCGGTAACGGCCTACAGGCGTTGCTCGGCGGGGACATCCCGGACGCGCTGGTCGAGCGGGTACGCGCCGAGGGCGTCGCCGCGCTCGCCGCCGCCGGCATCGCGCACACCTCGCCCGAGGAGGAGAAGGCCGAACGCGGCGACCTGGTCGGGCAGCGCCCGGTCGACGGCGAGGCCCGCTCCGGCGGCTCCACCTGGCAGAGCCTGGCCCGGGGCACCGGCTCGACCGAGGTCGACCACCTCAACGGCGAGATCGCGCTGCTCGGCCGGTTGCACGGCGTACCGACGCCGGTCAACGTCGCCGTGCAGCGGGCCGTACGCCGGGCGGTCCGGGAGCGGATCGGGGCCGGCGCGTTCCCGCTCAGCGAGTTGGAAAAGTCGATCGCCTGACCGGGCAACCAACGGCCCTTGCCGGTGCGTGTTCCCAGCGACCGACACGGGGAGGTAGCGGGTGCCGGACGTCGACGGGTTCGACGAGTTCTACCGGGGGAGTCGGCAACGACTCCTCGGGTTCGTCTACGCCCTCACCGGCGATCGGGGCGAGGCGCAGGACGCCGTGCAGGAGGCGTACGTCCGGGCGTGGCAGCGTTGGTCGACAATCAGCGCGTACGACGACCCGGAGGCGTGGGTGCGGGTCGTGGCCAGCCGGATCGCCGTCAGCCGGTGGCGCAGCCTGCGGAGCCGCGCCCGCGCCTACCTGCGACACGGGGCCACCGAGACCGTTCCCGGGCCGGGCACCGACACCGTCGCGGTGGTCGCCGCCCTGCGTCGACTGCCCGAGGAGCAACGCGTCGCCATCGCCCTGTACTACCTGGTGGGCATGCCGGTCGCCGAGGTCGCGCGGGAGACCGCGGCCCCGGTGGGCACCGTCAAGGCCCGTCTCTCCCGGGGGCGTACCGCGCTCGCCGGCCTGCTCGCCGTCTCTGATCTGGAGGAGGCCACCGATGCGTGACGACCCGACGTTCGTCGAACAGATCCAGCGGGACCTGCAGGACGTGCGGTGGCTCGGCCCGGAGGAGATCCGCTCCCGGGGCCGCCGCCGCAGCCAGCGCAAGATCGTGGTGGCCACCGTCGTGCTGGCCCTCGCCGGGGTCTCCGCCGTGGCGGTCGCCGCCCCGAGGAAGTCCCCACCACCGGCCCAGCCAGCCGCCTCGGCCTCGCCGACCCGACACGAGATCGCCACCGACGCCCTGTTGCAGCCAGCCGACCTGTCGCAACAGGTCGATGTGCAGCTCAGCCAATCGGGGCTGGGCGAGCCGGTCCTGCTGGACCACCTGCTCGGCTACTGCCGGACGAGCCAGGGACGGTCGAACGGTTGGCAGATGTCGATCCTGTCCCGTTCACAGACGTTTGTGCCGAAAGACGCTGCGCCGATCCGCACCCGGTCGGCTGGTCTGGTGACGCAGGATCTCTTCCGGTTGGTACCCGAGGCGGCCCGACAGCTCTTCACCGACTTGGACGACCTGGTCGCCCCGTGTGCCGCGTGGCTGAGCGTGGGGCCGGTCATGACGGCGGGAGGGACCCGCACGGGGGAAGCACTGCACCGGTGGTCGGTGGTGCGGCGGGGCTTCGCCGGGGACGACGCCGCCATCCTGCGGGACTCGCTCACCGTCACCCGGGACCTGGAGACCGGCCAGCCGCTCGGCGACGCGCCGTCGCCGATCCTGCTGGCGGTCGTCCGGGTCGGCGACACCGTCTCGGTGCTCCGCCTCGGTGACGACGGCACCGAGGCCGAACTCGTGCGGCTCGCAGTGGCGGCGGCAGCGCGGATGTGTGCAGCCGCCAACCCGCCCTGCTAACGCGGCCGGGGCGATCAGGGCGGCGAGATCAGAGCGGGATGTTGCCGTGCTTCTTCGGCGGCAGGGTTTCCCGCTTGGTCCGCAGGACGCGCAGCGCCCGGACGATCTGGGTGCGCGTCTCGTGCGGAGCGATCACCGAGTCGATGTACCCACGCTCGGCGGCCACGTACGGGTTGGCCAGGGTGTCCTCGTACTCGGCGATCTTCTCGGCCCGGACCGCCGCCGGGTCCTCGGCGGCGGCCAGCTCGGAGCGGTAGAGGATGTTCACAGCGCCCTGCGCGCCCATCACCGCGATCTGCGCGGTCGGCCAGGCGAAGTTCAGGTCCGCGCCGAGGTGCTTGGAGCCCATCACGTCGTACGCCCCGCCGTACGCCTTGCGGGTGATCACGGTGACCTTCGGGACGGTCGCCTCGGCGTACGCGTAGATGAGCTTCGCGCCCCGGCGGATGATGCCGTCCCACTCCTGACCGGTGCCGGGCAGGAAGCCGGGCACGTCCACGAAGGTCAGTACCGGGATGTTGAACGCGTCGCAGGTGCGAACGAAGCGGGCGGCCTTCTCCGAGGCGGCGATGTCCAGGGTGCCGGCGAAGTGCATCGGCTGGTTGGCCACCACACCGACCGGTCGCCCCTCGACCCGGCCGTACCCGACCACGATGTTCTGCGCGTAGAGCGGCTGGACCTCGAGGAACTCCCCGTCGTCGAGGACGTGCTCGATCACCGTGTGGATGTCGTACGGCTGGTTGGCCGAGTCCGGGATCAGGGTGTCCAACTCCCGGTCCTCGTCCGTGACCTCAAGCGAAGCGGGGGCGTCGACGACGACCGGCTCGTCGAGGTTGTTCGACGGCAGGTACGACAGCAGCGCCTTGACGTAGTCGACGGCGTCCTCCTCGTCGCTGGCGAGGTAGTGCGCGTTGCCGCTGCGAGTGTTGTGCGTACGCGCGCCGCCCAACTCCTCCATGCCGACGTCCTCGCCCGTCACCGTCTTGATCACGTCGGGGCCGGTGATGAACATGTGCGAGGTCTGGTCGACCATCACAGTGAAGTCGGTGACCGCCGGGGAGTAGACCGCGCCGCCGGCACAGGGGCCCATCACCAGTGAGATCTGCGGGATGACGCCGGAGGCCCGCACGTTGCGGAAGAAGATCTCGCCGTAGAGGCCGAGCGAGACGACGCCCTCCTGGATGCGCGCGCCGCCGGAGTCGTTGATGCCGACCACCGGGCAGCCGATCTTCATGGCCAGGTCCATCACCTTGACGATCTTCTCGCCGAAGACCTCGCCGAGCGAGCCGCCGAAGACAGTGAAGTCCTGAGCGAAGACGCACACCTGCCGGCCGTCCACCGTGCCGTAGCCGGTGACCACACCGTCGCCGTACGGGCGGTTCCGCTCCAGCCCGAAGGCCGTGGACCGGTGCCGGGCCAACTCGTCGAGTTCGACGAAGGAGCCCTCGTCGAGCAGCATCTCGATCCGCTCGCGGGCGGTCTTCTTGCCGCGCGCGTGCTGCTTCTCCACGGCGCGGGCCGACCCGGCGTGCACCGCCTCGTCGACCCGGCGCTCCAGGTCCGCCAGCTTGCCCGCGGTGCTGTGCATGTTGGTCCCGGTCTCGGTAGTCACCCAGGGAATATAACGATGGTTCAGGTGGGTGCCGCTGTGCAGTACGCCTCAGTGTCGACCGGAGCACCGCCGTAGGCTGGCGGAATGTCGGGCTCCCCGTACACCGATCTGGACCGGCCGCCGCTGTCGGCGGCCCGGCTGCGCCGCGCGTTGACAGCGCCGAACGGGCCGTGGGCCCGGCTGGAGCTGCGTGCCGAGACCGGCTCCACGAACGCCGACGTGGCCGAGGCCGCCCGGGCCGGCGAGCCCGAGGGCCTGGTAGTGGTCGCCGAGCGGCAGACCGAAGGGCGCGGCCGACGCGGTCGGGTCTGGCAGTCGCCGGCGCGGGCCGGCATCGCGACGAGCGTCCTGCTGCGGCCCGGCGAGGCCGTGCCGGACCGCGGCTGGCTGCCGGCGACACCCACTGGGTACGGGTGGCTGCCGTTGCTGGCCGGCGTGGCGCTGGTCGAGGCGGTGGCCCGGCTGGCCGAGCTGGAAGCCAGCCTCAAATGGCCGAACGACCTGCTGATCGACGACGCGAAGTGCGCGGGCGTGCTGGCCGAGGCGGTGCCCGGACGGGCGCCGGACCAACCGCCGGCCATCGTGCTGGGCATCGGGCTCAACGTGACGTTGCGCGCCGACGAGCTGCCGGTGAATCCGACCGGGCTGCCGGCCACCTCGCTCCAGTTGGCCGGCGCTGTGGCCACCGATCGGGATCCGCTGCTGCGGGCGCTGCTGCGCGCGGTCGCCGACTGGTACGACCGTTGGCGTTCGGCGGGCGGCGACGCGGTGGCCAGCGGCCTGCGCGACGCCTACCTGGCGGCCTGCGCGACGATCGGACGCGAGGTACGCGTCCTGCTCCCCAACGGCGAGTCCCTGACCGGCACCGCCACCGGAGTGGACCCGGACGGCCAACTGATGGTCACCACGTCGACCGGCGCCCGGACCCTGGCCGCCGGCGACGTCCTGCACCTCCGCTGAGGACGGGCAAGATCACGAAGAGCCCGAGTGGGCCCGCGCGGCGGATGTCGTGGCGGGGCTTGGGGGGTTTACCGTCTGCGCGTCTAGAAAATCGCGTTGGAGGTTCCCGTGGCGTTTCCTGAAGACGTGCTCACCGAGGACGAGCACGTCGTGCTGCACCTGCATCCGCACTGGAAGGCGTTGATCCGGCCGATCGCGGTGCTGGTGCTGGCCATCGCCGCGGTGGTGGTCGGCGTGCTCCTGTTGCCCGAGAGTGGCGGCGGTTCGATCGCGCTGGCCGTGATCGGGGCGATCGCCCTGGTCGCGGTGCTCTGGCTCGGCCTGTGGCCGTTCCTGGTCTGGCGCACCACCCACTACCTGTTCACGAACGAGCGAGTCCTGCTTCAGCAGGGTGTGTTCTCCCGGGACCGGCGGGACCTCCCGCTCGCCCGGGTCAACGACCACTCGATGAACCAGCGTTTCGTCGAGCGTCTGCTCGGCTGCGGGACGCTCACCATCGAGTCGGCAGGTGAGCGCGGCCAGTCGGTGCTCGCCGACGTGCCGGACGTCGGGAGGGTGCAGACCACCCTGTACGAGCTGGTCGAGGCACAGCACGACAAGCACTCGCTGGGCGACGGCGAGATGCGCGACATGCTCGCCGACATGCAGGACGGCAAGCCGCTGCGCGACACCACTACCTGAACCGGACGGTGGAGACCCGCCCCTGCCGCGCGGTCGGGGCGGGTCAGTCGGGTCGTTGGGCCTCGGGTGAGCCGCTGCTGGCCGTCGAGCCGCTGTCGGACGACCCGACGGTGGACGGGTCCCCTGCGGTCGGGCCGGGGTCGGGCTGGTCCACCTCGGGCTGGTCAGCGTCGGTGGCTTCGGCCTCGGCCTCAACCTCGGCCTCGGCTTGGACCTCGACCTCGGCGGGGTCGGCCTCGACCGGTCGCACGGCGAACCAGCCACGGAAGCGGGTCCGCAGCACCTCCTGCTCGGGCCGGTCGTCCGGGCCGAGGCGCAGCATGGTGCCGGTGAGGCTGACGGTGCCGAGCCCGGGGCGGGCAGTCGACGGTCGGGCGCCCATCACGTCGACCCGGACCGCGAGCCGGTCGCCGGCCCGCACCGGGGCGAGCCAACGCAGCTCCTCCAGGCCGGGGGATGCGTCAGCGGCGGCCCGGGACAGCAGGTGGTCGACGTACGCGCGCATGAACAGGCTGACCGTGTAGAAGCCGCTGGCGATCAGACCGCCGTGCCGGCTCGCGGCGGCCAGGTCGCTGTCGACGTGGTACCACTGCGGGTCGAAGCGGCGGGCGAAGGCGACCATCTCGTCGGCGTCCACGGTGACCACGCCGAGGTCGACGGTGAGCCCCGGGACGAGATCCTCGAAGAACAGCTCGGCCGGTCGCCCCGTGCCGGAGCGGGCGTCGGGTGTCGTCACCGTCGGGGCGCGCGACGGGTGCTGACGTGCAGCTCCGCAGCGAGTTCCGCGTCCAGGTCGACGGCGGGGCTGACGCTCAGCCGCGGGAGCCGGCTCTGAGCCGGTGCGCCGGCTGGGGAGTCGAGGCGTTGCGCAGATTCCGCCTCCTCCAGCTCGGACACCGATTCCGCCAACTCGGCGACCGGGTCCATCTCCGCCATGGTGTCCCACTCGTCGCGCGGAATGTCGTGCCAGGTGGAGTCGGGCTTCGCGGCCTCGTCCTCGGCCGGTGCGACGGGTTGGAAGACGAAGGTGCGGTACGACCAGAATCGGAACAGCGTGGCCAGCATGACACCGACGGTCTTGGCCAGATTCAGCGCCAGAAGGCCGTGTACGCCGAGACCGTACTTGGCTGCCGCCACGGCCCCCAGCTCAATGAGCAGACCAGCACCGTTGAATAGGAAGAAAAGCAGATATTCTCGGCGAAGCGCCGATTTCGGGCGATCGCGGTACGTCCAGTGCCGATTCATGAGGTACGACGTGATGGTGGCGACGATCGTCGCGATCACTGTCGCCTTCAACTGACCGTTGACGAAAACGGTCAGTGCAAGGGCATTGAACACCGCGTAATTGATGACGGTGTTGATGCCGCCGACGATGCCGAACTTGAGCGCCTCGTGGATGAACTTCTGCCAGCGCTCAGGCAGCAGGCGGACAAGACGCATGCGAAACACCTTAGGGCAGTCGGTGCGGCCGGCGATCACCGGCCGAACGAGGTGGGCGGCAGGTCACGCCCCGTGGTCTCGATCGGGATTCACCTGCGGAAGGGTCGGGGTTCCCGCTTCGACGAAGACGAACCGCCGGTATGACCAGAATCGAAACAGCGTGGCGAACCCGGTGCCGACGATGTAGCTGGCGAGATTGTCCGCCAGGCGCGTCTGGAACACGGCCGGCCAGATGGCTCCAAGCCCGTAGCGGCTGAGTGCGAGGCAGGCCACGGTGATGCCGAGACCGACAGCGTTGAAGAAGAAGAAGAGCGCGTACTCGCGGGCCGCGTTGTTGCGCTGGCGGTGCCGCCACGTCCAGAACCGGTTGCCCACGAAGGCGACGGACGCCGCGATCACCGTGGAGATCGTTTTCGCCGTCAGCTCTTCGACGCCGTGCTTGCTCGTCAGGTAGTTGAAGAGCGCGAAGTCGACGAGGAAGGCGAAGCCGCCCACCGTGGCGAACTTGCCCATCTCGCGGATGAGGTGACCGAAGCGGTCGAGGAGTAAGCCGACGAGACCCCGTCGGGTCTGCCGGGGACCCGGTTGTTCCCCGGTCATCGTGGCGGCCACGGAGGGAGCCTACCGGCTGCCGGCCAGTCAGAGGGGTAGCAACGGCAAGCGGGCGTGGTCTCCCGAAGGGGTCCAGCGCCGCGTACGTGACCACTGCACAGAGCGTAGCCAATTGGGAGGACTGAGCCGCCGCGGAACGGGAATCCCCGCACCGGTCGGCGGGGCAGGTCCACGGCCCGACCGCAACAAGCGTCCGCCGGGGTGCACAACAAGATTTGCGTGAAACTGCGCGGGAAAGCGGGTATCAGCTCGTGATGCCGCAGCGAGGCCGTAGCTTGTGCAGTTCTTCACAACCTGTCCCACTGACTCGGAAGGCTGCCCGGTTTACGCTGAGGCCAATCCCAGGTTTCCACGAAGGCGACGCATCGCGCCGCTGAGTCTCGTGCATCCCATAGATCGGTCAGCGTCGACCACAAGGAGATGTGTCATGGTTGCTCCGGCTGTTGTGCGGGGTATTGATCAGGCCCCGACGTCCCATCCGAAACTGCTCGCCTGGGTCCGTGAGGTCGCGGAACTGACCACCCCCGACCGTGTCGTCTGGGTGGACGGGTCCGACGAGGAGTGGCGCCGCCTCACCGATGAGCTGGTCGAGGCCGGCACACTGATCCGGCTCAACCCGGAGAAGAAGCCCAACTCGTTCTACGCGCGCACCGACCCGACGGACGTCGCCCGGGTCGAGGAGCGCACCTACATCTGTTCCGTCGACGAGGCGGACGCTGGCCCCACCAACAACTGGATGGCGCCGGCCGAGATGAAGCGGACGATGACGGAGCTGTACCGGGGCTCCATGCGCGGTCGCACCATGTACGTCATCCCGTTCGTCATGGGGCCGGTCGAGGCCGAGTCCCCGATGTTCGGTGTCGAGATCACCGACAGCCCCTACGTGGTCGCCTCGATGCGCATCATGACGCGGATGGGCACCCGGGTCCTCGAGGCCATGGGCGACGACGCCGACTTCGTGCACGCGCTGCACTCGATCGGCGCCCCGCTCGCCCCCGGCCAGCAGGATGTCGCGTGGCCGTGCAACGACACCAAGTACATCTCGCACTTCCCGGAGAGCCGGGAGATCTGGTCGTACGGCTCGGGTTACGGCGGCAACTCGCTGCTGGGCAAGAAGTGCTACTCGCTGCGGATTGCCAGTGTGATGGGCCGGGACGAGGGCTGGCTCGCCGAGCACATGCTGATCCTCAAGATCACCTCGCCTGAGGGCAAGACCTACCACATCGCCGGCGCGTTCCCGTCTGCCTGCGGCAAGACCAACCTCGCCATGGTGGAGCCGACGATTCCCGGCTGGAAGGTCGAGACCATCGGCGACGACATCGCCTGGATGCGATTCGGCCCGGACGGCCGCCTCTACGCCGTCAACCCCGAGTACGGCCTGTTCGGCGTCGCGCCCGGCACCGACTGGAAGACCAACGCCAACGCCATGCGCACGCTGGACCGGGGCAACTCCGTCTTCACCAACGTCGGCCTCACCGATGACGGCGACGTCTGGTGGGAAGGCATGGGCGAGCCGCCGGCACACCTGATCGACTGGAAGGGCAACGACTGGACGCCGGAGAGCGACAGCCTGTCCTCCCACGCGAACAGCCGGTTCTGCACCCCGATCACCCAGTGCCCGATCCTCGCCGACGAGTACTTCGACCCCAACGGGGTGCCGATCGACGCGATCCTCTTCGGCGGACGCCGCAAGGACACCATCCCGCTGGTGACCGAGGCCCGCGACTGGGTGCACGGCGTCTACATGGGCGCCACGCTCTCCTCGGAGACCACCGCCGCCGCGTCCGGCGCCGTCGGCGTGGTCCGGCGGGATCCGATGGCGATGCTGCCGTTCATCGGCTACCACGCCGGTGACTACTTCCGGCACTGGATCGAGATGGGCAAGGGCGCCGACGGCGACGAGGCGAAGCTGCCCAAGATCTACTACGTCAACTGGTTCCGCAAGGACCCGGACGGCTCGTTCCTCTGGCCGGGCTTCGGGGAGAACTCCCGGGTGCTCAAGTGGGTCGTCGAGCGGATCGAGGGCACTGCCGGCGCGGTCGAGACGCCGGTCGGCATGGTCCCCGCTCCGGACGCCCTCGACGTCGAGGGCCTGGACATGACCCCGGAGGATGTTCGGATCGCGCTGAAGGTCGACCCGGACGAGTGGCGCAACGAGCTGCCGATGATCACCGAGTGGTTCGAGAAGTTCGGTGACAAGCTGCCCGGCGTGCTCTGGGCCGAGTTGGACGCGCTGCGCGCCCGCCTGGACGCCGCGCAGCCGCAGCGATAGGTGTGAACGAGACCCTTCGCGGGCAACATCGGATTTCATGAGGACGGCCGCCGAGACCCAGGTCCGGCGGCCGTCCGCCGTCCGGGTGCTGACCACCCTGCTGGCGACGACGGCGGCGGCCACCGTCGTGGTCGAGCTGCTCAACTGGTGGTACGCCCCGGAGCAGGGATTCGGGCTGGCCGTACGGACCGGCTGGGCCATGCTGCGCTCGTTCGGCTTCCTGCTGCTGATCGGGCACGTGCGGCGGGGTCGTACGGTGGCCCGCCCGTTCGGCCTGATCCTCGCGGTCACCACGATCTTCGCGGTCGGCCGGCTCGTCGTGCCCCGGCAGGGAGTGCCGCCGCTGCCCGGCCTGCTCGGCTTCGCCATTCTCACGGCGCTCTGTGTCGCGGTGGTCTGGCTGCTCTACCGCTCGTCGGCGTTGGCCGGGCATCTGGTCCGGCACCGTCCACGCCTCGTCATCGACCGGGACGGCATCTCCTGGCGGGAAACCCCTCCACGCCGGCCACAGGCCAGTGCCTGGTTGTTGACCAGCCGGGTGGCGGCCTTCACCTACAGCCCGCTGATGCTGGTGCCGGCGCTGGTGGCCGGAGGTTCCATCCTGGATGGTCGACTGACAGCGGTGCCGGCCGTGCTGTTCTGGTTCGGTGCTGGCATCACGGCCAGCTACGCGGTGCTGTTCTGCACGGCGTTCCTGATGCGGGGCAAGGACTGGGCGCGTGGCCTGCTGGTCGTCGTCACGGTGGCCGTACTCGCCGTGGATCTGCCGCTGTGCTGGTGGCTGCTGGGCGTGGACGGCCTGGTCCGCGACGGCGCACCCCTGCTCGCCGCCGCCGGGCTGGCCCTCTACGGCCTGCGCCGCGCCGCCCGCACCACCGACGCGGCCCAACCTGAACCCCAACCCTGACCGCTGATGGGCCGCACCGACGCCGCTGGGGCCGACCCGGCAGGCCGACCGCGACCCAGTCCATCCATCCCCTCCTTTGCTCTGCACCCCGATAGGCGACAGTCGCGGACGGTAACCGTCGCGTCCGCGGGTGCAGAGCAAAGGAGGGGGCTGAGACCGGTCGGCCCAGTGCGGGAGCGGTCTTCGAGGGCGGGCAGGGGGCAGGATGGCGGGTGGCGTCGGTCACAGCGGTCGGCGTCGGGGTGGTTGCGGAGATCGTCGGGGCGGCCGGCCGCAAGGCCGACCGGGTCGCCCGGCGGGAACGGCCGCGCCGCGTCGGACTGGAGGGAGGCGCGCGGTGGGTGACGAGTTCGACGTGGTGGTGGTGGGGGCGGGGCCGGCCGGGTCGGCAGCCGCGCTGACGGCGCGCCGGGCCGGTGCCAGCGTGCTGCTGCTGGACCGGGCCGATTTTCCCCGGGACAAGGCGTGTGGTGACGGGATCGCCGCGCATTCGGTGGATGTGCTCGCCGAGCTGGGGGTGACCGAGGCGGTGGCGGGCTACGCGCCGCTGCCGGCGTTACGCATGATCTCGCCGGGTGGCGGTGCGGTGGCTCGGGCTCTGCCCCGACCCGCGTACACGGTGCCCCGGGAGGTTTTCGACGCGCGGCTGGTGGCGGCCGCTGTGGCCGCCGGCGCGCAGTTGCGACGGCACACGGTGCGCCAGGTCGAGCCGCGCGCGGACCGGGTGGTGCTCGACGGGCAGGTGTCCGGCCGGGTGGTGATCGGCGCGGACGGCGCTGGCTCGGTGGTACGTCGGGCGCTCGGCCATCCGCAGAACCCCGACCGGCACCTCGCGCTGGCCATCCGGGGGTACGCCCCGGCTCTGCCCGGCCCGTCCGAGCAGCTCATCGTCACGTCGAAGGCGCGTTGGCCGGCGTACGCCTGGTCGTTTCCGATCGGTGACGGGCGGGCGAACGTCGGGTACGGGGAGGTCCTGCGTGGCGAGCCGCTGAGCCGCGCGTACCTGCTGGACCGGCTGGCCGCGCTGCTGCCCGGCACCGATCTGGCGACAGTTACCGCGTTGCGCGCGCATCACCTGCCGCTCTCCACCCACCGGCCGGCGCCGGGGCGTGGGCGCACGCTGCTGGCCGGGGACGCGCTGTCACTGATCAATCCGTTCACCGGGGAGGGCATCTTCTACGCGTTGCTCTCCGGCGCGCTCGCCGGTTCGGCGGCGGCCCGGTCGCCCGAGGGCGCGGCTGGCCGCTACGCCGACGGGTTGCGTCGGCGCCTCGGCACCCACCTGCGGCACAGTTCGGTAGCGGCCTGGTTGGCCCGGCGACGCCGGGTGGTGGACGCGGCGGTCCGAGCCGCCCGTCGGGACGACCGGGTGTTCTACGACGTGGTCGAGTTGGGACTGGGTGACGGACGCCTCACCGCTCGTACGCTCGCACTGATCGGCGCCGGTCTGGGTGGCGGGGATGGGGCTCCGAGGCAGTGGACCGGCTGAAGGGTCGCTACGCTGCTAGGTGATGACGCTGCGGAACCTTATCTACTCCGTGTACGAGCGCCGGCTCACGGCGAAGCTCGCCGGTAAGCCGGTGCCCCGGCACGTCGGGGTGATGTGCGACGGCAACCGCCGATGGGCGAGGGAGATGGGCTTCGTCGACCCGAACGACGGGCACCGGGTCGGCGCGGCGAAGATCAAGCACGTCCTCGGCTGGTGTGACCAGGCCGGGGTCGGGCACGTGACCCTCTACCTGCTGGCCACCGACAACCTGCGCCGTCCGGCCGCCGAGCTGGACCCGCTCCTCAAGATCATTGAGGACCTGGTGGTGGAGCTCTCCGAGGAGGGCAACCCCTGGCGACTGCGCATCGTCGGGGCGCTCGACCTGCTGCCGGCGCAGACCGCGGCGGCGCTCAAGGGCGCCGAGGAGCGCACCCGCGAGCGCACCGGCGGCGCGGAGGTCAACATCGCGGTGGGCTACGGCGGCCGCCGGGAGATCACCGACGCGGTCCGTTCGCTGCTGCTGGAGCACGCCGCCACCGGGGGCACGATCGAGGAGTTGGCCGAGGTGCTGGACGTCGAGCACATCGCCGAGCACCTCTACACCCGGGGCCAGCCCGACCCGGACCTGGTCATCCGCACCAGCGGCGAGCAGCGGCTGTCCGGTTTCATGCTCTGGCAGTCCGCGCACTCGGAGTTCTACTTCTGCGAACTCAACTGGCCGGACTTCCGGCACATCGACTTCCTGCGGGCCCTGCGCTCGTACGCCACCAGACAACGCCGTTACGGCGCCTGACCCCCGGCGGCGACACCGTCGGTCGCCGTCGGAGTCAGGTCGGTTCAGGGCAGATGGGTCAGCGCCCGGGTGAGGAAGTCGCCCAGGGCGGCCGGCGACTCGATGGTCAGGTCGGCGGCGTTGGCCACCTCGTGGCCGGTCTCCGGGTTGGCCACCGCCACACAGACACCGAGGAAGTCCGGGTCGGCGGCGGCGCGAGCGCGCAGCGCGGCGAAGGCCTTGATGTCGGAGACATCGTCGCCGAAGTACCAGGCGCCGGTGGCACCCTTGATCGCCTCGCCGATCACCATGCCCTTGTCCCGGTCGACAGGTGGCTTGAGCTCCAGCACCATCCGCCCGGCCTGCGAGCGCAACCCCAGACGGTCGGCCTGCGCCTGCCCCCACTGCTGCACTGTCGCGCCGAGCTGCGGGGCGGTACGCCAGTGCAGCGCGACCGAGAGCCGCTTGTACTCCACGAGCGTGCCGGGCGGCAGTTCCGCCCGGGCCAGATCGGCCAGTTCCTCCATGGTCGGCACCCAGGGCAGCGCGGCCGGTTCGGTGACCGTCTCGCCGCCGGAGTGGCTGTGCTCCAGCCCGTAGAGGCCGTAGAGGTCCACGCCAGCGAGCCCGCCGAGCTGATCCCGAAGGAACTCGACGGGTCGGGCGGAAACGATCGCGACCCGCTGCACGACCGGGGCGAGCGCCTCGATCGCGGCTAACGCCTTGGGTGCCGGGCGTACCGCTGTCGGATCGTCGTCGACGGGCGCGAGCGTGCCGTCGAAGTCGAAGAAGAGCACGGTCCCGGCCGCCCGGCTGGCGGTTATCCGCCAGGCCTGGTCGGCGTTCAACGGGGTTCTCGGCTGCTGATTGCCCAGATTCAACGGCGGCACGCGCGTCAGCGTACCCCGGCGATCCAGGCTCATTCCTGGCCGAGCGGACCCATTGAGCGGTACGGGATCAGCGTTCGGCGGCTCCTCGTCCGCGCCGGCCGAACGGCACCACTGCCGCCTCCTGGCCATGGCTCAACAGATAGCCCTCCACGAACCCGGTGTTGCGATCGCCGGTGTGGTTGTCGATCTCGTTGAGCCGTGCCACCAGGAACTCGGTGAGCGCGCTGATTCGGTTGTTCAGACGCTCGTGCAGCTCGGCGACGACGGCCAGGACGACCGCGGTGCCGGCGGTGATGAGCGCAAAGAGGTTGACGAGCAGCGGCAGCTGCCCGCCGTCGACCGCGAGGGTCACCGTGTTGCCGGTCGCCCACAGTGTCACCGACACCGTTGCGACCACGACTGCCAACCACTTCAGGGTCATGGACAGACCCCTCCTTCTGTCCCGCAGGGCTAGGTTCGGCCTTGTCCCGTCCCCCCGCCGATGACGAGCCCAAGCAGTACGAATAGGGACGCTAGCGTGCCCGTTCCAGCCCCGGAGGCAAACGAATGAACCTGACCAGGCGTTCTTTCGCTATCTGAGGAACTAGCCTGCCTGATTGCCCCTTTTTCGGACATCGACCGGCAACGTTGGGCGGTATGCGAGGTATCTGATGGTTTCCCGGATGTGGAACTTCTCCGCGTCCGACACCTGCGGATCGACCAGACGGCGCAGCAGCGCCTCCACGTCGGGGTCCATCGGAGGGGCGGCCTGGCCGGTGCGGGGGCCGGCCGCGGCGCGGTCCCAGCCGAGTGCGGCGAAGGCCGCGGCCGGGTTCAACCCCAGGCCCTCGCAGAAGGCGACCACCCGCTCGGCCTCCGGGTCGCTGGCCCAGTCGCCTCGGACCCAGCGGTTGATGGTCTGCCGGGAGACGCCGGTGCGCCGGGACACCTCGGTGCCGCTCCAGGCTCGGGTCGCCCGTGCCTCGTCCAGAGCCCGCCGGACGAAGGTGGCGAAGGCGATCTTCCGCGCATTGGCCGTCTCGGTCACTCCGTGACGGTACGGCCAGCCGGCAGCGGGCGCGCGCCCCGGCTCGCCACTGTCACGCAGACGTGACGAGAGGTTCGGGTTTCCGGTAAACGAGTCAGTGCCACTGTTGAGGGGTGTCACGCGGGCAGAATAGATGAACGTAGTGGCAAACGTAAGCGGACGAAAAGCTGATACTGTCACGCCCATGGGACATTCTACGGTGTGTCACGTGCATGAGACGATTGGTGCTCACATGCGTCACGCCCCCGGTGAGGTGGTCGTGGTGACCGAGCTCGCCACCCGCGCCCAGGCCTTCGGGCTGATCGCCGAGGGGGTCGCCGCGGGGCTGACCGCCCCCTGGCGCCTCTACCTGGCCCGAGGCTGCCGCTACCTGTCGCTGAGCGTCGGCGATCGTGCCGAGTGGAACGCCTGGCGTACCCATCTCGGCTGCCCGGAGCTGAGCGTCCGGGTCTACGACGCCGGCGGCGAGATCCGCCGGTCCTCGGTGGCCGAAGTCGTGCTGGACGGCTGCCGGATCAGCGTCGAGCTGGTCGAGGAGGTCAGCACCGACGACCTGGACCGGCTGCTCGTCGCCGACCCCACCACCATCGAGCCGGAGGAGCGATGACCTGGCGTCCCGGCTGGGCCGGAGCTGCCCGATGAGCCCGTTCCTCGCGGTGTTCCTCGTCCTGGTGCTCGGTGCCACCAGTTACGCGGCCGGTCGGCTGCACGGGCAGCTCAGCTACCGCATCGGCTACCGCTTCGGTTATCGGCAGGGCTACTTCGACGGTGACCGGGGCGCCTGGAACCGGCGTCGTCGGGACGCCCAGGCGGCGATCGCCTCGGCCCTGTCGGTCTCACCAGCGGGCGTGGTCCGCTCCGCCGGCGCTGTCGAGCGCCCCGGCACCACGTACACCGGCTCGTCGTTCAGCGCGCCGGCCGCCCCGATCACCGGGCGGCACCCGACCGGCACGCTCGTCCGACGTAGCGGTTGAGGTCGGTCGGCGGGACTGCCCCGCCGACCGGCGCCACAGGCGCGGTGCGTCGTCCGCGGCGGACACGCACCGTCGGGGTCACGTCAGACCGGTGACGGTGGCCCCACCCGGCCGGGATGCGCGCAGGGGGCATGCATCCCGGCCGGTTCCGCCGCGTCCGCGACAATGCCTTTCGGCTGGTGCGGACGTCGACGGAGCCCTGTTCACGAGCGCGTCTTGGGAGATCCACGTTCGGCCCCTAGCCGGGAAGGTCCGGCGGGGCTAGCGTCTAGGCATGGCGCGGGGTTCTCCCGAGCCAGCCGGTCCGCCCGGATCTGCGACCTCGCGCATGGGGTTCCGCATCCGACCCCGTGTCCCCGGGCACCGGAGGAGGCGGAACACGGGTGGCGGGTGCCCATCCGTCGGAGCAGGCCTGTGACGACTCGCCGTACCATCGCCGGTGCCGACCAGACCCCGGCCGCGACTGCCACGCCCCGCCGAGCCACCAGGAGCCGCCGTTCGGCGGCCGCCGCGCCGGCCGACCCCAAGGAGCCACGACCAGCCGGCCAGGCCTTTGTCCTGGACACGTCGGTGCTGCTCTCCGATCCGGCGGCTTTCCACCGGTTCGCGGAGCACGAAGTGGTGCTACCTCTGGTGGTCATCACCGAGCTGGAAGGCAAGCGGCACCATCCGGAGCTGGGCTGGTTCGCCCGGCAGTCGCTGCGGATGCTCGACGACCTGCGGGTTCGGCACGGCCGACTCGACCGTCCGGTGCCCGCCAACGACGTCGGCGGCACCCTGCGGGTGGAGCTCAACCACACCGACGACGGCGTCCTGCCGCCCGGTTTCCGCACCGAGAGCAATGACGCCCGGATCCTCTCCGTCGCGCTCAACCTCGCCGCCGAGGGGCGGGAGGTGACCCTGGTCAGCAAGGACATGCCGTTGCGGGTCAAGGCCGCCTCGGTGGGTCTGCGTGCCGACGAGTACCGCCACGGTCAGGCCAGCGACCCGACCTGGACCGGCATGTCGGAGATGGAGCTGAGCGAGGAGCAGATCGGCCAGCTGTACGGCGGCGAGACGCTCGACCTCGACGAGGCGGCCGGACTGCCCTGCCACACCGGTCTGGTGCTGCACTCCGGGCGCGGCTCCGCGCTCGGTCGCGTGCTGCCGGACAAGTCGGTGCGTCTGGTCCGGGGCGACCGGGAGGCGTTCGGCCTGCACGGCCGCTCGGCCGAGCAGCGGATCGCTCTCGACCTGCTGTTGGACGAGTCGATCGGGATCGTCTCGCTGGGTGGCCGGGCCGGCACCGGAAAGTCGGCACTGGCGCTCTGCGCCGGGCTGGAGGCGGTGATGGAGCGCCGCCGGCACAAGAAGGTGATCGTGTTCCGCCCGCTGTACGCCGTCGGTGGCCAGGAGCTGGGCTACCTGCCGGGCTCGGAGTCGGAGAAGATGTCGCCGTGGGCCCAGGCGGTCTTCGACACGCTCGGCGCGGTGGTGCACGAGAACGTGCTGGAGGAGGTCACCTCGCGGGGCATCCTGGAGGTGCTGCCGTTGACCCACATCAGAGGACGCAGCCTGCACGACGCCTACGTGATCGTGGACGAGGCCCAGTCGCTGGAGCGCGGGGTGCTGCTGACCGTGCTGTCCCGGATCGGGCAGGGTTCCCGGGTGGTGCTCACCCACGACGTGGCCCAGCGGGACAATCTGCGGGTCGGCCGGCACGACGGGGTGACGGCTGTCATCGAAGCGCTCAAGGGTCATCCACTCTTCGCGCACGTCACCCTCAGCCGTTCGGAGCGGTCGCCGATCGCCGCGATGGTCACGGACCTCCTGGAGGACATCCCAATCTAACGGGTATTTTGTGGGCTTTTGTCCGCATTTTTTGTGTGGCGCAGATCACAAACGGCCTGGTTGGTTTCCCATCAGCCTCACTGTGCGCAATCGTGTCCCACGAGCGTCCACGCACCACCGGAATCGTCGGCGATCGTTCGTCGCGAGACGGACGACATCGGTGAAGGTCGGTGCGTCGGCGCGACCGGCAACCGGTCGGGGCGCTCGTGGCACGGCTGACGGCCCACCTGTGGTCTGCGCCGCGCCACGTCCTTGCTCCCGACGAAGGGACCACTTCGTGAGTCGGCTGTGGAGCCGGTTGGGCGCCCGTACGGCTGCTGTAGCGCTGCTCTCCGTGGGCGTTGCCGGTGGCTTCTACCTGGGCGAAGACCGGGAAACCCAGCAACAGGGTCTGACCGAGCAGGTCAGTCTCGAGGTCGACCGGGCCGACCTCGCGTACCAGCGCGAGCGGCAGGCCGCCCACCAGGTGCAGTTCTCCAAGCAGCGGGCCGCCGAGTACCAGGCCAAACTGCGGGCGAAGCAGGCCGCCAAGGAGGCCGCCGAGCGGGCCCGCCGGGCCGAGGCCGCCGCCGCGTCCCGCAAGCGCGAGCGCGCCGCCGCGAACGCGCCCGCCAAGCCGTACGACGGGCCGATCCCGGCGTCCTGCGCCGAGTACAGCGGCAACCGCAAGACTGGCTGCGCCCTGATGATCAGCGCGGGTTTCGGCATCGCCGAGTTCCCCTGCCTGGAGAAGCTCTGGACCAAGGAGAGCGGCTGGAACCACAAGGCCAACAACTCCTCGTCCGGTGCGTACGGCATCCCGCAGTCTCTGCCGGGCAGCAAGATGGGCTCCGTCGCGTCCGACTGGCGGACCAACCCGGCCACGCAGATCAAGTGGGGGTTGGGCTACATCAAGGGCAGGTACAAGACGCCCTGCGGCGCCTGGACCTACTTCCAGAACAACAACCACTACTGACGGCTCTCGAAGGCGGGGCAGGTGGCTCTCCACTCGCCCCGCCTTCGCGCGTACCCGGACGGGACATGAGTGGCGGTCGGCCGCTTTTGCTGATAGCAGTTGTGGAGTGACCCTGCACCCGTCAAGCGGCGACCCCTACCGGTTCGGCACCGAGGCGTTCTACGCCGCGCTCGGCCGGGCGTTCGTCGCCATGTGCGCGGTGGTCCCGTTCCTCTTTCTCATCGAGGCCGTCGACCAGGGGCTCGCGTTCGGCCTGGACGCCACCGCCGGCATCATCCCGCAGCGCATCGACGGGCTGGACGGGGTCTTCTTCTCCCCGTTCCTGCACCACGGCTTCGACCACCTCTACAGCAACAGCATCCCGCTGATCCTGCTGGGCACCTTCGTCCTCGCCGCCGGCGCCCGCCGGTTCCTCTGGTCGACCCTGGTCATCATCGTGGTCAGCGGGCTCGGCGTGTGGTTCACCGGCTCGCCCAACTCGGTGGTGGTCGGCGCCAGCGGTGTCATCTTCGGCTACCTGGGCATCCTGCTCACCCGGGGCATCGTCGAGCGCAGCTGGTGGAACTTCGCGGTCTTCCTGCTTGTCGGTCTGCTCTACGGCTGGCAACTGGTCGGCATCCTCCCCACCGACGAGCGGATCTCCTGGCAGGGGCACCTGTTCGGCCTGCTCGGCGGGGTGGTGGCGGCGATTCTGTTCCGTCGGCGGCGACCCGCCGTGGGCGGCCCGGACTACTCAGGCTCCACGCTCAGCCTGCCCTGAGCCGATTCTCCGGCGCGCCTCTGGGACGTGCTTGCCGGACCGTCGCCGCCCGCTTACGGTCGAGATCAGCACGCGTTGATCCGTGAGCGGAAAGCGACGGTACGCCATGCGCGAGGTCGATGTCGCCGTGATCGGGGCCGGTCCGGCCGGTCTCTTCGCCGCGTACTACGCCGGGTTCCGGGGGCTGTCGGTGGCGGTGATCGACGCGTTGCCCGAGCCAGGCGGTCAGGTCACCGCCATGTACCCGGAGAAGCTGATCCTCGACGTCGCCGGTTTCCCCGCGGTCAAGGGCCGCGACCTGGTGGCCAACCTGGTGGCCCAGGCGGCACCGTTCGGCCCGCAGTACCTGCTCGGCACCCGGGCGGAGAAGCTCGCGTACGCCGACGGGCGCCCGGTGCTCGGCCTGGCCGGTGGCGAGCAGCTCGCCTGCGGCGCGGTAGTGGTCACCGGCGGGCTCGGCAGCTTCAGCCCTCGGCCGTTGCCGTGCGCCGACGGCGCCCCCGGCTCGGGGATCGTCTACTTCGTGACCGAGCCGACCGAGCTGACCGACCGGGACGTGCTGATCGTCGGTGGCGGCGACTCCGCGTTCGACTGGGCGCTGGCGCTGCAACCACTGGCCCGGTCGGTGACCCTGGTGCACCGCCGGGAGAAGTTCCGGGCCCACGCCTCGACTGTCGCCCGGGTGCTCTCCCTGCCAGTGCGGGTGGTGGTCAACGCCGAGGTCACCAGGCTGCTCGGGGACGGCGCGGTGACCGGTGCCGAGGTGACAGTGCGCGGCGGTGCGACCGAGACGCTGCCGGTGGACACCGTGGTGGCCGCCCTCGGCTTCACCGCCGACCTGGGCCCGCTCGCCGAGTGGGGGCTACGGCTGGACCGCCGGCACATCCTGGTCGACAGCGCGATGGCCACCAACCTGCCCCGAGTCTTCGCTGCGGGCGACATCACCGAGTACCCGGGCAAGGTCCGGCTGATCGCCACCGGCTTCGGTGAGGCGGCGACAGCGGTCAACAACGCGGCAGTGGCCATCGACCCGAGCGCCCACCTCTTCCCCGGGCACTCCTCCGACGCCGGCTGACATTCGTCGTCGAGGGCGGAGCTGCGGTCACTGACAGGGTCGGCGGTCGGTCGTCACACGCGGGCATCACGTCGACCAGCGGGTGGCGCCAGCGCGGCGACCAGCACCGCCACCATTGTCAGCGCCGCCCCGAGCAGGGTGTTCACACCCGGGTGCGAGGCCGCCGTGGGGAGGACCAGGTCCAGCAGGACGGCGCCCACGATCTGCCCGGCGATGGTGGCCAGGCCGAGCAGCAGCACACCGGTGAAGCGGACGATCGCGGCGGCGATCGCGATGAACACGATGCCGATCGGGCCGCCCAGGTAGAGCCACGGCTCGGTCGGCAGGTGGCCGCCGGGCCAGCCGCGTACGGCGATGTCGATCGCGAACGCGACGAGCAGGGTGACGGTGCCGACGGCGAAGTTGACGAGCGTGGCGGTCAACGCGCTGTCGGCCGCCGCGCGGACCCGGCCGTTGACGGCCTGCTGCCAGGCGATGCCCACCCCGGCGAGCAGCGGTAGCAGCGCCAGCGCCAGCGCGCCCGGGTCGCCGAGACGGTCGCCGACCGCCAGGCCGACCGCCAGCACTGTGAGCACCGCGCCGGCCAGCCGCTGCCTGGTGATCGGCTGCCGGCCGGTCGGCCCGATCCCGGCCCGGTCCACGGCGAGGCTGCTGCCGGTCTGGCCGGCGACAACCGCCACTGTGAAGACCGCCACGCCCAACGTGCCGATGGTGAGACCCTGGGTGGCCACCAGGAAGGCTCCGCACATTCCGCCGAGGCACTGCCAAGGCCGCAGCGTGCCGGTCCGCAGGGCCCGCCGCGTCGCGACCAGCCCTCGCCGACCACCGGGGGTCGCGGGCACCAGCACCAGCAGCACCAGCAGGCCGATGCCGAACGAGACGACAGCGGCGGCGAAGCCGTCGTCGAGGCGTACCCCGAGTTCGCCGTTGATGCGCGACTGCACCGCCACAGCGACCCCGGAGGCCGACGCCAGCGCGACGCCGGTGATCCGGCGGGCGGCCGACAGGGTCTGCGGGGTCGCCGTGTCGGCGGCTGTCACTCCTGCTCGGCCAGCGGACGACCGTCGAAGTCGACAGCGGAGTAGAGCGCCAACTTCTCCAACCGGTGGTACGAGTCGATCACCCGGATCGTGCCGCTCTTCGAGCGCATCACGATCGACTGGGTGTACGCGCCGCCCGCCCGGTACCGCACCCCGCGCAGCAGGTCACCCGAGGTGACCCCGGTCGCCACGAAGAAGCAGTTGTCGCCGGTGACCAGATCGTCGGTGCCCAGCACCCGGTCCAGGTCGTGCCCGGCGGCGATCGCCTTCTCCCGCTCTTGCTCGTCGCGCGGCCACAGCTTGGCCTGCATCGCGCCGCCCATGCACTTCAGCGCGCACGCGGAGATGATGCCCTCCGGGGTGCCGCCGATGCCCATCAGGACGTCGACGTCCGACTCGCCCCGGGCCGCCGCGATGGAGCCCGCGATGTCGCCGTCGGAGATGAACCGGATCCCCGCCCCGGTCCGGCGGATCTGCGCGACCAGGTCGTCGTGACGGCTCCGGTCCAGCACGCAGACCGTCACCTCGGAAACGTCGGTGCCCTTGACCTTGGCGATCCGGCGCAGGTTCTCCGCCACACCGGCGTTGATGTCGATCACGTCGGCGTACGCCGGCCCGACGGCGAGCTTCTCCATGTAGAACACGGCGCTCGGGTCGAACATCGCACCCCGCTCGGAGACGGCGAGCACCGCCACCGCGTTCGGCATTCCCTTGCTCATCAGTGTGGTGCCGTCCACCGGGTCGACGGCGACGTCCACCTCCGGGCCCGTGCCGTCACCGACGTGTTCGCCGTTGAACAGCATCGGGGCGTTGTCCTTCTCGCCCTCGCCGATCACCACCACACCGCGCATCTGAATCGAGTTGATCAGCTTGCGCATCGCGTCGACAGCGGCCCCGTCGCCGCCCTCCTTGTCGCCCCGACCGACCCACCGGCCGGCGGCCATCGCCGCGGCCTCGGTGACCCGGACCAGGTCGAGGGCAAGGTTTCGGTCGAGATCCTGTGGGATCCGCGTCCTGGTGTTCGTCATGACGGCTACTCCTCCTCGCGACGGTGCGGGGACGACCGGCGGCGGGGAGGCCCCCACTGCCGGCTTTGTCGCTGATCCTCACACGATGGCCGACCGGGCGTCGGCGCGGGGCGGTGATGGCCCGGATACCGCCGGTCGGGCGGCTGCGAAGATAGCGGGGTGGAACCCGCACAGCCAGCCGACCGCGTACCCGCCGACCGCACGCCGCCCGACGGTCAGCCGCCGGCCGACGTCCCCGCCGGCCGCGGTGGTGAGCCCGCCGCGACCGACCCGACCCCACCGCCGCCGGCGGTGTCCGGCAAGTCCGAGCGGTCGCCGAAGGACATGGCGATCTCGCTGCTGGTGCTGCTCGTCCCGATCGCGCTGCTGCTGGCGTTCTACCGGGGCTTCCTCGGCGGCGACCAGGCCACCACGGTCGATCCGGCGCCCGCCTTCGAGCAGGCACGTGCGGCGAACGTCTTTCCGGTGAGCCAGCCGCAGGGGCTCGACGCCGACTGGAAGACGGTCAGCGCCCGCTACCAGACCGTCGAGGGCGGTGCGAACCTGCGAATCGGCTACCTGACACCGGAGGGGCGGGGCGTCCAACTGCTGCAGAGCAGCGTCCCGGCGGACCGTTTGCTCCCCGCCGAGCTGACCAGTCAGGGCCAGCCGCAGGGCCCCACCGAGCTGGCCGGGCGCACCTGGCAGCTCTACACGGCCCGGGGAAACCAGCAGGCGCTGGTCCTGCTGGAGCCGACCCGCACGGTGATCGTCGTCGGCGACGCCCGGGACAACGAACTCCGCGAACTGGCCGGCTCGCTGCGCTGACCGGACCCGGTGGGGTGGCCCCGCAGGCGCCGAATCTGGGCAACAGGCCCGAAGGGTGATTGTCCGACGCGTCGACAGGGAACAAGGAGGGGGTGACCCTGGCGCGTTGCTCGGCCCGGGTCGCGCGACGCAGCCGACGGTGCTGCTGCGTCGCCCGGTTTCCGGCGGCGTCCAGGTCGTCGGGTGACCCCCTTGGGAGACACGTATGACTGTTCGACGACTCGGCGCCGGCCTGGTAGCCGCCGCTCTGATCACGCCCGCACTGGCCGCCTGCGCCAGCGGAACCGGCACCACCGGATCGACGCCGTCCCCGACGGTGAGCGCCTCCGGCACGGCGAGCCCGTCCGGTTCCCCGGTGGCGGGTGACGCCAAGCAGGCCCTGCTCGACTCCACCAAGGAGATCAGCAACGGGAACTTCCGGTTCACCCTGGCCGGCGCCGGCTCGACGGCGGAGGGGCTGGTGCACCAGCCGAGCCAGAGCGCGGCGATGAAGATCGCGATCGGTGGCCCCTCGGCCGACCTGGCGATGAAGCTCGACGTGATCCACTTCAAGCCGGACAGCTGGGTCAAGCTGGAGCTGAGCGGCCCCACCGCCGATAGCCTGCCCGCCATCAAGCAGCTCAACCTCGGCAAGTACCAGCACCTGGACCAGAACCGGATCAAGGGCAACCGCAACCTCGGCTTCGACTTCGAGAAGGTCGACCCGGCTGGCAGCGCGGTGCTCACCCAGGGCATCACCGAGGTCCGCAGCACCGGCACCGGCGCGTACGCCGGGACCCTCGACGTCACCAAGGCCGCTGAGGCGGGTTCGTTGAACGCGGCCACGATCGCCGCGCTGGGCACCCAGGCGAAGACCGTCCCGTTCACCGCGAAGGTGGATCCGCAGGGCCGGCTCAGCGAGCTGGTGCTGCAGTTGCCGGCCGCCGGGCAGACCGCCGCCCAGGAGGTCAAGATGACCTACTCGGACTACGGTGCCGCCACCGCCGCGCAGAAGCCGCCGGCGGACCAGGTCGTCGAGGCGCCGGCCGAGCTGTACAGCCTGTTCAACTGACGTACCGAGGTGGGGCGGCTCCGGCCGCCCCACCGGCGGTCGGTCAGGAAGCGGGCTCCTGCCGGGCGGCGTCGATCCGCGCCCGCGCACCGTCCAGCCAGCGTTGACAGATCACCGCCAGCGCCTCGCCGCGCTCCCAGAGCGCCAGCGACTCCTCCAGGGACGTGCCGCCGGCTTCCAGCCGCTCCACCACCGAGGCCAGCTCGGCGCGGGCCTGCTCGTAACTGAGCCGCTCGTCCGGCCCGGCCTTCGTGTCATCAGTCATCGCGTTCATCTCAGCACACCACTCCCCACCGCGCCGCGTCGCCACTCAGCCATCGACGGTGGCGGCCAGCTCGCCGTCTGCCAGTCGTACCCGCAGCGGGTCGCCCTTGCCGACCTCCGCCGCCGCGCGGACCACGTGGCCGTCCGCGCGCTGCACTATCGCGTACCCCCGGTCGAGGGTGGCGGCGGGGGAGAGGGCGCGCAGCCGCGCGAGGGTGTGCCGCAGGTCATCCTCGGCGGCCCCGAGCCGGTGCTCCAGACAGCGGCCGGCCCGCTGACGCAACGCGGCCAGCTCGGTGGCCCGATGCTCCACCATCACCTGGGGGCGGGCCAGCACCGGCCGGGAACGCAGCCCGTCGAGCCGGTGCGTCTCCCGGTCGACCAGGTTGCGTACCGCCCGTTCGAGGCGGTGCCGGGCCTGACCGATGAGGCGTACCTCCTCGGTGAGGTCGGGGACGACCCGCTTCGCCGCGTCGGTCGGAGTGGAGGCGCGGACGTCGGCGACGTAGTCGATCAGGGGGGCGTCCGTCTCGTGGCCGATCGCGCTGACCACCGGCGTACGACAGCCGAACACCGCGCGGCAGAGCGCCTCGTCGGAGAAGGGCAGCAGGTCCTCGATGCCGCCGCCACCCCGGGCGATGATGATCACGTCGATGCTCGGGTCGGCGTCCAGGACCTTGAGCGCGTCGACGATCTGTGGCACCGCGGAGGGGCCCTGCACTGCCACGTTGACAGTCCGGAACTCCACCGCCGGCCAGCGCCGCCGGGCATTTGTCAGCACGTCCCGCTCCGCCGCCGACGCGCGGCCGGTGATGAGGCCGATCCGGCCGGGCAGGAACGGCAGTCGACGCTTGCGGGCGCGGTCGAAGAGCCCTTCGGCGGCGAGCAGCTTCTTGAGCTTCTCCAGTCGGGCCAGCAGCTCCCCGAGCCCCACCTGACGAATCTCGTCGGCCCGCAGGCTCAGCGTGCCCCGGGCGGCGTAGAACTCGGGCTTGGCGTGCAGCACCACACGTGCGCCCTCGCGTAGCTCCGGCGCGCCGGAGTCCAGGACGTCCCGGTTGGTGGTGACGGTCAGGCTCAGGTCGGCCGATGGGTCACGCAGGGTGAGGAAGACAGTGCTGGCTCCCGGGCGGCGGCTGATCTGCGCGACCTGCCCGTCCACCCACACCCAGCCCAGCTTGGCGATCCAGGCGCCCACCTTCTGGCTGACCACCCGTACCGGCCAAGGCTCCTCAGCGCTGCTCGCGCCGCCGCCGCTTCCGCCGCTTCCCACCCGCCCACCCTCGCTCACCCGCCCACCCTACGGACCTCCCCGGTGATCAAGAGGTTTGCGTCGGCGCTGGGCGCGTTTCTGACGTAAACCTCTTGATCACCGAGGGCTGGGGGGTGGGTTGCGGGCCGCTGCCGCGCTGCGGGGTGGCACGTACGATGGGGTGGTGACTGAGGCTCAGGCGACTCACCGGACCGGCAAGCGCGTGCTCCTGGCCAAGCCCCGCGGCTACTGCGCGGGTGTCGACCGCGCGGTGCAGACAGTGGAGGAGGCGCTGAAGCTCTACGGCGCCCCGATCTACGTGCGCAAGCAGATCGTGCACAACAAGCACGTGGTGCAGACCCTGGAAGCCCAGGGCGCGATCTTCGTGGAGGAGAACGAGGAGGTGCCGGAGGGCGCCACAGTCGTCTTCTCCGCGCACGGTGTGGCGCCGGAGGTCCACGAGCAGGCCAAGGCGCGGTCGCTCAAGGCGATCGACGCGACCTGTCCGCTGGTCACCAAGGTGCACCACGAGGCGCGGCGCTTCGCGGCCGAGGACTACGACATCCTGCTCATCGGCCACGAGGGGCACGAGGAGGTCATCGGCACCGCCGGTGAGGCTCCCGCGCACATCCAGCTGGTGGACGGCCCGGACGGCGCCGACAAGATCACCGTACGTGATCCGGAGAAGGTGGTCTGGCTCTCCCAGACCACGCTCTCGGTCGACGAGACGCTGGAGACGGTGGCCCGCCTCAAGCAGCGGCTGCCGCTGTTGCAGTCCCCGCCCAGCGACGACATCTGCTACGCCACCTCGAACCGGCAGCACGTGGTCAAGGAGATCGCCGCCGACTGTGACGTGGTGATCGTGGTCGGCTCGACGAACTCCTCCAACTCGGTCCGCCTGGTCGAGGTCGCCCTTGACTCCGGCGCCCGCGCCGGTCACCTGGTCGACTTCGCGCACGAGATCGACGACGCCTGGCTGGAGGGGGCCACCACGGTCGGCCTGACCTCGGGAGCGAGCGTCCCGGACGACCTGGTCCAGGAGGTGCTGGTCCACCTCGCCGCCCGCGGCTTCGCCGACGTCGAGGAGATCACCACCGCCAATGAGCGGCTCACGTTCTCGCTTCCGCAGGAGCTGAGGCGGGACATGAAGGCCGCAGCGGCGCGCGGCTGAAGCGCGGGAACGAACTCGGGTCGGCGTACGTCAGATTCGGCATGAGGACTCTTCGGCTCGCCGTCCCCGCGCTGGCCGTCTGCGTGGCGCTGAGCGCCTGCGGCGGCCAGGGTGTCGGGGGCGGCACACCCACCCCGACACCGACGGGAGCGCAGCCGGTGACCAGCCAGCCCACGCCCGACCCGACGCCCTCGCCAGAGACCGTCACCCGGTCCGTGCCGCCCGGCCTGAAGACTCCGAAACCGGGCGGCCCGAGCACGCCGCCGGGCGTCGGGGCCACCACACTGAGCGGCACCGTGCAGGGCGGTGTGGAGCCCGGCTGCGTACTGCTCGACGGTTACCTGCTGCTCGGCGGCCCGCGTGAGGTGCTGACGCCGGGCGCCCGGGTCGAGGTCACCGGTCGGGTGGAGCCCGGCATGATGACCACCTGCCAGCAGGGCACCCCGTTCGTCGTGACGGCCGCCCACCGGTCCTGACCCTTCGGCCCCCCTCACGCGCGGAAGCCCGCCCCCGGACCTGGGGACGGGCTTCCGCTGGCGTTACGGACGGATCAGTTCACGGCACCGATGGACACGTTGCCGCGACCCACGATCGCACCCTCGCTGGTGACGATCGCCAGTTCACCGGAGAGCTGACGCCCGTCGGCCGGAACGGCCACCGCGGTCACAGTGCCGGTGATGGTGGCCGACTCGCCGTGCATCAGCGGCACCGCGACGGCCGGAGCGGTGATCGTGCCCAGCGACGCGGACGCGAACGCGTCGTAGTAGTCGTAGGCGGTGCTGGTGCCCGGCCCGTCAACCCCGTACGGCTCCACCACGACGCGGTAGGTGCCGGCGGCCGGGTTGGTCAGCGTGACCGCCTCCTCCGAGTCGCCGTCCGCGGCCCGACCGACCTCGGTGGTACCCCGGTAGACGAACAGGTCCAGGTCGGCGCCCGCGTTTGCGGGGTTGCCGATCCGGGCGGTGAACGTCGACGTACCGGCCGGGATCTCGACTGTCCACTCCTGGTTGGGACCGCCCTCGGTGATGGTCGGACGCTCGGTCCGCACACCGGTCAGCGCGCCACTGCGGCCGCTGACCGAGACCGGACCGAAGGCGTTGGTGACCTTCCAGGTCACCGGGGTCGGCTCGCCGGCCTCGACACTGGGCAGCTCGACCAGCGCAGGCTCGACAGTGAGGCCCTGCACCCGCGCCTGGAGCGTGAACGGGTTGTTCAGCGCCGGGGACGTCCGCCGCGACTCCACCTCGATCTCCCAGACCCCGGGCAGCGGGTTCTGGTAGTCACGCTCCTGCGGCTTGCAGACGTTGACGTCGGAGAAGTTGGTGTAGCAGACGGTGCTGGTGGTGGCCTCCACCGGCACACCCAACGGGTTGATGGCGATGAACCGGGTCTGCGAACCGGTGGCGATCCCGGAGAGGTTCACCTGGAGGGCCTTGGCGCCCTCCGGCACCGTGACGAAGTACGACGTGAAGCCGTTCCGGTCGACCGAGCCCTCGTTGGCGTACGAGAAGGTGGGCTTCTTCACGTCGTTCGAGGCGACCACCACCGTGGACACCTCGAAGTCGACAACGTTGGTGGCCGGGTCGTCGATCCGCGCGATCGCGCCGTGCGCGCCCTCGGTGGCCGGCTTGGCGGTGACGCTGATGGTGACGGCCTTGTTGAGCGGCAACGCGACGGTCTTCGGTGCCTTGAAGGTGCCGTCGTTGCCCTGGAGCGTGATGTTGTGCTTGATGGTGCCGGCCGGGCCGCTGGTGCGGGTGAGCTTGACCGGGTACGTCTTGCTCTGGCCGACCTTGTGGCCGCCCTCGGACGAGGTGCAGCGGTTGTAGACGCCGGTGCCCCGACCCGGGTTCGGCACGAACTTCACACCGTTCCAGATGGTCAGCTGCTCCGCCAGCGGGCTGCAGACCGGCGCGTCGGAGACGTACGACCGGGTTTCGACGCCCTGACGCAGCAGCTGCCAGGCGCCCGGAACGTTGACCATGCCGTAGCCCTGCGCGTACGTCGGCACGTCAGCGATCGGCTTGGCGGAGCTGAACAGCGCCCGCCGCAGAGCCGCCGGGCTGACGCCCCGGTCGGTGGCCTTGGCGGCCGACAGCAACAACGCGCCGGCGCCGGCGGTCTGCGGAGACGCCATCGAGGTGCCGTTCAGCATCGCGTAGCCCGGGGGCAGCGCGTATCCGGCCTCGGCGACCGGGGCGCCGAGCTGCCAGGTCGGCGCGGTGGAGATGGCCGAGCCGGGGGCGGCGATGTTCGGCTTGAAGCCGCCGTCCTCGCGCGGGCCACGGGAGGAGAAGTTGAACAGGGCGTTCTTCTTCTTGACGACCGAGCCGTAGTTGGCCAGCCAGGTGTCCTTGCTGATGTTGGCGGCAACGCTGATCACGTTGCTGGCCACCGACGGGTCGCCGATGGTGTTGAGACCCGGGCCGGAGTTGCCGGCCGAGATGACCAACTGCACGCCGTACGTCTCGATCAGTTCGTTGTAGAGGTTCGTCCGCGCGTTGTTGCCGTCGTTCAGGCCCGGAAGGCCACCGATCGACATGTTGACGATGTCGACGCCACGGTTGGCCATTAGGTCGATCATGCCGGTGGTAAGGGCCGCCGCGCTGCAGCCGCCGCCCCAGGAGCAGGCGCGGGCGGAGACCAGCTTGGCGCCGGGCGCGGCGCCGTCGAAGGCCCCGTTGCCGAGCATGTCGTTGGCGGCGGTGATGCCGGCGACGTGGGTGCCGTGGGTGCTTTCGACGATGCCGATGCTGACGTAGTCGTAGGTGCCCGGCAGCCCGATCGGCGTGGTGTTGACGTTCTTGCGGAACTCGACGACGAACGGCTGCCGTTCGGCGACCGGGGTCGCCGGGTTGTCGGTACCGAAGTAACCGATGTCGTACTTCTCCTTGTACGGCCGCATGACCGGGTCGTCGGTGAAGTTGAGGTTCTGGTTGGCGTCCACCCGGATGTTGTTGGTGGCCGGGTCGAAGAGCACACCCCAGGTGTCGGTCGTGTCGCCGTCGCGGTTGACGTCACCCCGGGCGTCGCTCGCGGCGGTGACCGACTCGCTGAACAGGTTGAACCGGTACGTGCCGGCCGGTGCCGTCCAGGTGCCGCCGGCGATGGTGAACGACGGGCCGGCGACCTCGGCCTGCATCCGCCGCCACGAGCCGTCCTCCAGCGGATCGGTAGCCGTGACCCAGTCGACGATCTTGCGCTCGCCGGTGGTGGTCTGCTGCAGCGCCGGGTGGGCAAGGTCCACACCGGAGTCCATGATGCCGATCGTGACGCCCCGGCCGTCCCACTCGGGGTGGGCCGCGGTGAACGCCACAGCGCCGGTCTCGTTCGTCGGCATGTAGGGGTTGTCGGCCGGGGTGCTCTCTCCCGGCGCCTCGACGGCGGCCTGCCGCGCGCCGGCGGTGCCGGTGGCGGTGCGCTCCGGGGCCGGGTCCGGCAGTTGGATGACCTCGTCCAGGTCGACGGCCGAGACTCCGGGCAGTCGCGCCGCCTTGAGGACCCGGTCGGTCGGGACCTTCGCCAGCACGAAGCCGACCCGGTCCTGCCGCTGGCTGACAGTGCCGCCGAGCTTGGTGAGGCTGTCGGCGACGTCCCCCGCCTCACCCTTCTCGGTGGCGACGATCAACGTGACGGTCGGGGCCTTCTTGGCGCGGGCCTCGCTGAGCAGTTTGGCGTCGTGGGCGCCCAGCGTCTCGGCGGCGGTGGCCGGGGAAGCGTCCGGTGTGGTGGCGGGAGCGGCGGCCGCGGTGGCGGCACCAGCCATGGTCGTCATGGCGCTCGCCGCCAGGACCGACGCGAAGAGCGCGGCTGAGGTGCGCCGGCTCATATTTCGGAGTCTGCTCACGTTCTCTTTACCTCCAGAGAACAGGGCCCTTCAGAGAAGGGCGCTCGGGTGAGCAGAATCTTTCGCGGTATCGACAAGCACTGTCACTACTGGTCAGTCCCTTGTGACCAGTTCGTGATGCGCGGGCATACGCACTGTCACATGAATGGCTAACGGGTCGAGACCTCGTCGGCCGGATCGGCCAGCTCGGGTGCCTGCGGCTGCCGGGGCGTCAACTCGACCTGGGCCGGCGTCGCCAACTCGTCGTCCGAGACGCCCAACTCGGCGAGCTTGCGGGCGCTGACCAGGACCCGGGCCTCCAGCGAGCCGACCGCCCTGTTGTACGCGGTCACCGCACCGGCCAGCGAGGACCCGAGCTTGCCCACGTGGTCGCCCAGTGTGGAGAGCCGGCCGTACAGCTCCCGGGCGAGGGTGTGCACCGCGAGCGCGTTGCGGGCCAGTGCCTCCTGCCGCCAGGAGTAGGCGACAGTGCGGAGCAGGGCGACCAGCGTGGCCGGCGTGGCGAGCACCACGTTGCGGGTGAAGGCGTGCTCCAGCAGCGTCGGGTCCCGCTGGAGCGCGACGTCGAGGAAGGGGTCGGCCGGGACGAACAGCACCACGAACTCGGGGGAGTTGTCGAACGCCGACCAGTACGACTTGGCGGCCAGGGCGTCGACGTGCCCGCGCAGGTGCCGCGCGTGCGCGTCGAGGTGGGTGTCCCGGCCGCGCTCGTCGCGGGCCTCCATGGCTGTCAGGTACGCGTCGAACGGGGCCTTGGCGTCCACCACCACGGAGCGACCACCGTGCAGGCGGACCACCAGATCCGGTCGGACGACCTGCTGGTCGGTGGCGGCGGTGACCTGCTCGGAGAAGTCGCAGTGCTCCAGCATGCCGGCAGCCTCGACGATCCGGCGCAACTGGTGCTCGCCCCAGCGGCCCCGCACCTGCGGTGCGCGCAGCGCCGCCACCAACTGCTTGGTCTCGGTGCGCAGCTCACCGGAGACCGCGTTCATCGAGCGGACCTGCTCGCGCAGCTCGGCGTACGCGTCGACGCGGTCGTGCTCCAGCTCGGCCACCCGCTGCTCGTATCGGCGCAGGGTGTCGTGCAGCGGCGCGACCGCCCGGGCCACCGCCTCCTGGGACTGGGCGGTGGCCTCGTAGCTCAACGCCCGCATGGACTGCTCCAGCCGACCCTCGCCCTCCCGGGTGGCGGCCAGGGTGGCATCCAGGCGGGCGATGTCGGCGGCCGACCGGGACCGGGCCGCGAGCCAGCCCACCGCCCCGCCGGCGCCGAGGCACACGATCACCAGGAGCAGCGTCGAGACGTCCATCACCGGAGCTTGCCAGACGGATACGACGTGCGACCCGGGGGTACGTTCGATGACATGGAACTTGTGCTCTGCCTCGTCGTTGTGCTGGTCGGCGCGCTGGGCGCCGCCGCGCTGGTCCGCGCTCAGGCCGGTGCCCGTCGGCGCACCGAGCTCGGCGACGCCCGCGCGGAGGCGCAGCGGTGGTACGAGCGCCTCGGCGGCCAGTTGATGAACCTGCAGGGCGACGACCCAGCGGTACGACAGGCGCTGGCCGACGCCGGTGAGCGGTACAACGCGGCGGGCTCCCAGCTGGAGCAGGCGTCCACGCCGCACCAGTTCGGGCTGGCCCGGGAGACCGCGCTGGAGGGTTTGGCGTACATCCGGGCGGCGCGTACGGCGCTGGGCATCGATCCGGGCCCCGAGGTGCCGACACTGGCCGCCGCCCGCGGCGTGGGGCAGCTCACCAAGGAGCGCGAGGTCGATGTGCAGGGGCAGACCTTCCGGGCCGGGCCACAACCCGGCCGGGAAACGCCCTACTACTACCCCGGTGGGCGTTATCAGGGTCGCCCGGTGCCCGCCGGTTGGTATTCGACGCCCTGGTGGAAGACGGCGCTGGGTGCCGGCGCTGGTGTGCTCGGCGGCATCCTGATCGCCGACGCGCTGTTCTCGCCAGCCTTCGCCGACCCGGGGTACGGCTACGACGCCGGCTACCAGGAGGGCTTCGGTGACGGTGTCGACCAGGGCGGCGACGGCGGCGACCAGGGCGGCGACTTCGGCGGCGGTGACCAGGGCGGCGACTTCGGCGGCGGCGACCAGGGTGGGGACTTCGGCGGCGGCGACTACGCCGGTGGGGACTTCGGCGGTGGCGGCTTCGGGGGCGGAGATTTCGGCGGCGGGGATTTCGGCGGCGGCGACTTCTGACAGTCGTCCAGACCTACGGAAACGGGCCCCGGTCACTGTGACCGGGGCCCGTTTCCGTACCTGCCGATCAGCCGGTGTTGCGCAGCGTTGCTGCCGGAC
>NZ_JAKKFE010000013.1:0-10819 GCF_022230935.1 Micromonospora hortensis | reverse complement strand
GTCGTAGGTTCGATACCGTCGCGGTCGAGTACGAGGCGTGACGGTCGTAGAAGAGGTGCAGCGCGGCGGCCTGCTTGGGGGCGGGCGGAGAGCACCGCGTCGGCGATGCTGGGGCGGCCCGTGGTGGGGATCACGACGGATACGTTCGGCATTGCGTTCTCCATGCGTTGGGGGTACGACCGGCACACGGCCGCCGGGTACGGCCGTTGGCCGTACCCGGCGGTGTGCCGGTGCGTGGGCGGATCAGCGGCCGCCGGCGCGGAACACCTCGGTCACCGTACGGAGCACCACCTTGACGTCGAGCCAGAGGGACCAGTTCTCGATGTAGAAGTTGTCGAAGCGGGCCCGGTCGGAAATCGGGGTGTCGCCGCGCAACCCGCTGACCTGCGCCAAGCCGGTGAGACCGACCGGGACGCGGTGGCGCATCGCGTACTGGGGGTATTCGGCCGAGAACTTCTCGACGAAGTAGGGACGCTCGGGTCGGGGGCCGACCACGCTCATGTCGCCCCGGAGGATGTTCCAGAGCTGGGGGAGTTCGTCGAGGGAGGTCCTGCGCATGATCCGGCCGATCGGCCCCACCCGCCGGTCGTTGGCGATGGACCAGTTGGTCTGCGACTCGTGCTCGTCGACGGGGCGCATGGACCGGAACTTGATGATGTTGAAAGGTCGGCCGTGCCGACCGATGCGCTCCTGGTAGAAGAAGATGCCGGGGCCGCCGTCGATGAGCGTGGCGACCGCGCAGATGAGGAGCACCGGGCTCAGCAGGAGCAGCGCCACCGAGGCGAACGCGATGTCCGACGCGCGCTTGAGCGCGGACTGTGGGCCGGAGAGCGTGATGTCGCCGATGCTGACTACCGGAACCGCGCCAATGTGGTCGCCGTGCGAACGGGACCCCCACAGGGGGGTGGCAGCCCACAGGTCGCACTCCGCCGTCCGGGGCCGGGCCAGGATCTCCATGAGTGAGGTCTCGGAGCAGCTCGCGTCCGCGACGATCACCACGTCGCACTCGCGCAGCCGTACGAGGCTGTCGAGGTCGTCGAGGGATCCGATCAGCGGCAGCGCCGACGGGCCGTCCGGAGTGTCGACACAACCCACGAAGCGCAGGCCGTACTGGGGGTAGCGGCGCAGGAGCCGGGCGAGTTCGACGGCGGTGGGGCCACTGCCGACGATGATCGTGTTGTGTTCGACCCACCGGCGCTTGCGGGCGACGATGGCGAATTCGCGGGTGACAGCCCGCCCGAGGATGACCAGCCCCGCCGACGCGGCGACACCGCGGGTGAAGCTGAAGACGTACTCGGCGGATTCGTGACGCATCGCCGCGACGATGGCGACCGCGGACGCCGCGGCCAGCAGACGCCCGCAGAGGCTCGGCACCTCGTCGAGGAAGCTCACGTGCCGTCGTGCCCGGTAGAGGCCGCCGCTGGCAAACACGATCACGGTCAGGACCGTCATGGCCAGGGTGCCGCGCCAGTACTGCTGGGTGACCAGCAGCGGCGTCAGCAGTGCCAGGACGTCGACCGGCGCGGTCATCATCCAGGCCCGCAGCCACCGGGTCCGGGTCGAGGCGCGCGAACCGGCGTACGGCAGGACAGCGGTCGTGTCCAGGCCGGCGCGAGGCTCGTGTTCTGCAGGCGCAGGCGCAGACGCCGGTGCCGATGCGGGCGGTGCCGATGCGGGCGGTGCCGATGCGGGCAGGGTTGAGCGCCGGTCGGCGGGCGATGGGAAGGCCGGGGTCTGGTGGCCGGAAGTCTGGTAACCGGCAGGTTGGTAGCCGGGGAACTGGTAGGCGGGAGGGCGACTCCCGCCGCGGCTCCCCTCGTCGTCCCCCTCACCGTCGCCCTGGGTATCGGTGGCGTTGCCGTCGCGGTCATCGGCCGGTACCGGCCGATGCCACATGGCGGGCTGATTGGACATTGTGGACCTCCCCGTGAGGGCCGGCTGACCTGGCCGGTCCGTAACTCAAGACAAGGCGGCGGCCGGCAACAGCCACCGGCCCGGGTGTTACTTGGCGCTGGCGAGAATCTCGTCGACGGAGTCCCGGCGCACGGCATCGTAGAAGGTCTTTGCCTTCTCGGTGTTCGCGAAGACGACGCTCTCGCTGCCCACTCGGCCGGTGCCCTTCGTCGGGCTGGTGACGAAGGTGAGGTTACGGCCGCGAAGGCTCCGCAGGTCTGTCGCCATACTGACGAGCGACATCTTCTCGTCCACCGCCACGGCGCTCGAGGTCGCCTTGACGAAGGAGTTGAGCCGCCCGGGATTGGTGACGATGCCGCCGGACACGGCCTTGTCGAGGATGGCCTTGATGACCTGCTGCTGGTGACGGATACGGGCGAAGTCGCCGTCGGCGAACTGTTTGCGCTGGCGGGAGTAGTCCAGGGCCGTCTCACCGTCCATCCGCTGCACCCCCTGCTCGAACTTGCGGAACGGCGGGTGGATCGACGTGAACGACTTCTCCGCGTTGATGTCGACGCCGTCCAAGGCGTCGATGATTTCCTTGAAGCCAGCGAAGTCGACAATCATGACGTGGTCGATTCGCACCGTGGTGAACGATTCGACTGTTTGCACCATCAGCGGAATGCCACCCCAGGCGTACGCTGCGTTGATCTTCGCATCGCGGCCGCCGTGCCCCCCGTTCTTGGCCTTCGGCACGTTCACCCAGGTGTCCCGAGGAATCGAGACGAGTTGCGCGCTGGCCCGGTCCTTCGGGATGTGCGCGACGATGATGGTGTCCGTGCGCGAGCCGCCAGTGCTCTCCGGGTCGCGGGAATCGCTTCCCAGGATCAGGATGTTCATCGCGCCGTCGGCCACCGCCTGCGGACGCCCCTCCTCCGGAACGTCGGCGAAGGCGTCCACCCGATCGATGTCCTTCTCGACCGAGCGGAGATAGAGGGCACCACCGATCATGCTGCCGCCGCCCAGGATCGCTGCGACTACCAGGCAGATGACGAGGACGCGACGCCAGCGAGGGCCGCGACGTCGCCGCTTGCCCCCGGCCGGGACATCCTCCTGCGGATCGACTGCGTGTGGGTCGAAGAATTCGGTGTCGGCATCGGTGTACCGCTGAGCACCAGACATGCCGGCGATGCTACTGATCGCACGCTCCTGACGTGCACCCTCGTCCTTTCGGGTATCGCATACCTGCCGACCGGTGCGGCGAACCCGGCCCTGCGTTCGGACGGACTGCCGGTAACGCCGGCCCGGGAGCGCTTTCCAGGCCCTATTGTGCTGCCCCGGCGGGAGGGTGGAAACACCGTGACCATCGACTTTCGCGAGGACCCTCCCGCTGCCGCCCGAACCCTGCTACAACGGCACCCGTGGATCGAATCAAGCTCCGACGGGCCGTCGCGCGTACCCCACTCGCCCCGATTGCCGCCTTTCCCAAGCGGCTTCGCACGATCGCGCGGCACGACGCGAAGGTGCTGCGCCGCTCGGCGCGCTGGCTGCTGACCTCCCGCGAGCACCACAACTACACGTACGACCTCACCTCGTTGAGCCGCAACCACCTCGCCTGGTTCGTCAGCGTGGTCTGCGACATCCCCGTCAAACAGGTACGCGCGTACCTCGGCGAGATCGAGTCGGACGACAGCCTGCGCCAGCACCTCCTGGCGGCGATCGCCGCCTCCGACCGGCGCGGCCTCGCCGACAGGGAGATCCGCTACGCCCGGCGGATCGGCTGGTACGCCATCGTCCGTGCCACCCGCCCCACCCACGTCGTCGAGACCGGTGTCGACAAGGGACTCGGCAGCGTCGTCCTGGCGTCCGCCCTGCTGCGCAACGCCCAGGAGGGACACCCGGGCCGGGTCACCTCGCTGGACATCAACCCCGAGGCCGGCTACCTCGCCCGGGTCGCGCCGTGGTCGGAGGTCGTCGACCTGGTGATCGGCGACTCGATCGCCTCGATCGGCGCGCTGGACCGCCCAGTCGACCTGTTCCTGCACGACAGCGACCACAGTCGCGCCCACGAGAAGCGTGAGTTCGACGCCGTGGAGCCCAAGCTCGCCCCCGGCGCGATCCTGCTCACCGACAACGTCACCAGCACCAACGTGCTCGCCGAGCACGCCGAACGGACCGGCCGGCGGTTCCTCGCCTACCGGGAGAGCCCGGCCAACCACTGGTACCCGGGCGACGGGATCGGCGTGGCATGGTAGCCGGGTGCGGCTGACCTCGATTCACACGTACCCCATCAAGGGGTGTCACCGGCTCGACCACGACGGCGCGTTCGTGCACCAGTGGGGCCTGGCCGGCGACCGACGCTGGATGGTCGTGGACGCCGACGGGGTCGGCGTCACCCAGCGGGACACGACCCGCCTCGTCAACCTGCGCGCCGCCGTGCGCCCCGGGGGTCTGTCGCTGCGCGCCGACGGGCAACCCGACCTCGACGTGCCCGAGCCGGCCGGCGGCGACCCGGTCGCGGTCCGTACCTTCCGCAGCCGCACCTTCCCGGTCCCCGCGCTGCCGGCCGGCCAAGCGGCCGACGACTGGCTCGGCGCCCTGCTCGGCCGACCGGTCCGACTGGTCTGGCTGGCCCAGCCGACCCGCCACCTGGCCGCCGGCACCCGCGAACACGACACCGGTGACCAGGTCAGTTTCGCCGACGCCTACCCGGTGCTGCTGACGAACGTCACCTCCCTCGACGCCCTCAACGACTGGCTGGCCGAGGCGGGGGAGGCACCGGTGCCGATGACGCGGTTCCGACCCAACCTGGTCGTCGACGGTGCGCCGGCCTGGGCCGAGGACGACTGGGTGGGTCGGCGGCTGCGCATCGGCGACCGGATGTTCCAGGCCGCCGGGCCGTGCGACCGCTGCGTGGTGACCACCACCGACCAGGAGACCGGAGTACGCACCAAGGAGCCGCTGCGCACCCTCGGTCGGCACCGCAACGTCAAGCAGAAACTCCTCTTCGGACTGAACCTGGTGCCACTCGACAGCGGACCGCTGGCGGTGGACGCCCCGATCGCCGTCGCGCCCTGACCGGCCCGCCGACCAGCAATCGGCACCCCACGGTCACCGTCCGTCGATGCTGTCTTAGCTTTGGCTTAGCCCGCTTGTCGGCACCCAGCCGGGTCCGGCAGCATCGCCGTCGTGACGGACGGAAGCGCTGTCGACATCAACATCGACCTGGACCATCCTCCAGAGGACCGGCCCGCGCCGTCGTCCGGCATGAAGCCCTGGCTGGTCGCCACCGGCGTCACGGTCCTCGCGGCGACGCTCGGGCTCACCCTCACCCTGCGCTCCGGCTCCACCCCGGCCTGCGCCGCCGGTCGGACGCTGGCCGCGCCGCCGACCGGCAACGCCACGCACACCGGCAAGGCCACCTTCTACGACTCCAAGGGCGCCGGCGGCAACTGCTCGAACCCGGCTGCCCCGGCCAACCGGCTCTACGTCGCGCTCGGTCCGACGGAATACTCCGCCGGTGCCGCCTGCGGCGGATTCCTCGACGTCGTCGGCCCCAAGGGAACCGTCCGGGTGCTCATCATGGACCAGTGCCCGGAGTGCGAGCCCGGCCACCTCGACCTGTCCCGCGAGGCGTTCGCCCGGATCGCCGACCCGGTCCAGGGTCTCGTTCCGGTCACCTACCGCGCGGTGGTCAACCCGCCGCTGCCCGGACCACTCACCTTCCGGATCAAGGAGGGCGCGTCGCAGTGGTGGTTCGCCGTCCGCGTCGGCAACCACGGCAACCCGCTGCGGTCCGTCGAGGTCCGGCAGCGTGACAGTGACCCCTGGCAGTCGGCCGCCCGGCAGGACTACAACTACTGGCTGATCGCCTCCGGCGCCGGGCCGGGCCCGTTCAACGTCCGGGTCACCGACGTGTACGGCAACCGGGTCACCGTCGGGGGCATCCGGATGGCGCCGGGCCAGGTGCAGAACAGCACGGTCCGGATGTACGCACCCGGGGCCGCCACACGTCGTCCGTCCGCGTCGGCCCGACCGTCGAGCAGCCGACCCGCCGTCACGCCGACGCCGACCCGTCGCTCGGTCGAGGTGGCGAGGACGAGCGCTCCGGCCACCGACGTGCCGACCACCAGCTCGGCCCGGGCCAACGCCCGGTGGTGCGAGGGCTGACCGCTCAGTCGGCCACCGTCAGATCGAGCCACATCAGAATCTCGTCCCGGTCGTCATCGGGGGCCACCCGCAACGCGCCCGGCAGCCGGCCGACCTCCCGATACCCGAGGCGGCCGTAGAACTTGTCCAACCCCAGCCCGTCGCGCACCGTGACGTGCAGCGCCTCGTGGCCCAACGCCCTGCCCAGCCGGGCGGCCTCCACCATCAGCGCCGAGCCGTAGCCGGCACCCTGGGTGTCCGGGTGGACCATCACCCGCTTCAGCACACACCAGTGCGCAGTGAGCGGAAAACGGTTGTCACTGAAGATCACCATTGCCGCCAGCCGGTCCCCGGAGTAACCGACCAGCAGCCGGTCCGGTCCGTCGGCGATGCCGGCGAAGGTCGGATCGGCGGTGACGTGCACGTCGGTGGCGGTGACCGGTGGCACGAAACCAACAGCGCCGCCGGCGTTGCTGACGTCCACCCAGAGATCGACGATCTCGGCACGCAACTGCGGGGTCAGGTCAGGATCGAGGACGAAGCGCAGACTCACGCTCGCCATCCTGACCCAACGACCAGGCCCACGACCCGTGACAGTGACGCGCCCGACAAACCGATCCTGGCTCCGACCGAGCCAGGATCCGTCGCGACTCAAAGGTGATGTGGGGCCGACGGGATTCGAACCCGCACTGGTGCGGACCTAAACCGCATGCCTCCTGCCGTTGGGCTACGGCCCCTTGAAGCTGTACTCCACCAGCGTCCACGGCCACTCCAGCCGACGCGGCAGTCGCCTGCCTATCGGGAAGCCGGTCGGAGTAACCGCATCAGGATCGTAGACCACCTCGGGCTCCACGAGTGCAGGCCGTCGCTGACCAGCGTATGTAGAGGTCTGGCTGTGGCAATTGGGGCAGAGCAGACGAAGATTTCGTGGCCGGTTGTCGAGAAAATCGCCATTGATGTGGTCCACGTGCAGCGTCAATCTGGCACCTTGCCACGTTGACCCGATGCCGCACACCTCGCACGTCTCGGGGAGACCGATTGTCGCCAAGGCGCGTTTGAGGCGAATCCCTGGGATTCGGCGGGAACCGGCCGGCAGCACTACCAGCAACTCTGTGGGGGACATGCGCCGCCATCGCACGCCTCGATTGTGTGCCTGACCAGTGAAGTGCGACGTGTCGATGCCGAACCGCTTGAGCTGTCGGCTGATGTGCGCGTGCGAGCCACCGCTGACGCGTACGCCGAGCAACCGCATCACCTCGGTGATGTTGCGGGCGGCGGCGGCAGCGGCGGCCAGCGCTTCGGGCGTGTACTTGTATCGAACCACTGACGGACCGTAGCGGTCCGGTACGACAGGTCAGTCCAGGCCGAGGTCGCGGCGGAGCTTGGCGACGTGCCCGGTGGCCTTGACGTTGTAGAGCGCCCGCTCGACCTTGCCGTCGGCGTCGATCACGAACGTCGAGCGGATCACGCCGGTGACGGTCTTGCCGTAGAGCTGCTTCTCGCCGTACGCGCCGTAGGCGGTCAGCACCGACTTGTCCGGGTCCGACACCAGCGGGAAGGTGATGGCGTCGCGCTCGCGGAACTTCGCCAGCTTCTCCGGCTTGTCCGGGGAGATGCCGACGACCTCGTAGCCGGCGGCCTGGAGTGAGGCGAGCGAGTCGCGGAAGTCGCAGGCCTGCTTGGTGCAGCCGGGGGTCATCGCGGCCGGGTAGGCGTACAGGACGACCTTGCGACCTCGCAGGTCGGCGAGGGAGAGCTGGTCGCCGGTGTCGGTGGCGAGGGTGAACTCGGGCGCGGGGTCACCGGGGGAGAGGCGGTCGGGCGAGGTCATGGCCTCGACCCTACCGCCGCGCCGGCGAGCGGCCGAGCACCGTTGGGCTGGCGGGGTCTGACCTGGAGTGATCAAGCCCATGCGTTGTTGCCAGAGTCTGGCAACAACGATGCTTGGGAAATAGGCTGACCCACGCCGGCCCGGTTGGGCCCGCTGACGCGTGGGAGGTCGCGTGGAGACACTGGCGATGCACATCTCGAACGGGATCATCGACGGTCCCGTGGCAGCGATCTTCGCTGCGCTCGCTCTTGCCGCGCTCACCGCCTGCGTTCTGCGCGGCCGGCGTGACCTGGATGACCGGCTGGCCCCGATGGCCGGCCTGGTGGCGGCGTTCATCTTCGCCGTCCAGATGCTCAACTTTCCGATCTTCACGGCCGGTGTCAGTGGTCACCTGCTCGGTGGAGCGCTGGCTGCCATGTTGGTCGGCCCGTGGGTCGGCGCGCTCTGCGTGGCGGTGGTGCTCGTCGTACAGGCACTGATCTTCGGCGACGGCGGCGTGGCGATGCTCGGCCTCAACATCACGAACATGGCGTTGCTCGGCACCGCCGCGGCGTACGCGCTGATCGCGCTGCTGCTGCGGGTCTTGCCCCGCACGCGTGCCGGTCTGGCAGTGACCGCTTTCGTCGCCGCGACGCTCAGCGTGGTGGTGGCGTCGCAGGGCTTCGTCCTGGAGTACTGGCTGGGTGGCACCACCGACCTGGGCAACAACCTGGGTGGCCTGGCCGGCACGATGGCCGGCGTCCACCTGTTGATCGGCATCGGCGAGGGCCTGATCACCGCGACCACGGTGCTCACCGTCGCGAAGGTGCGCCCCGACCTGGTGTACGCGCTGCGTTCGCTGCGCGCGCCCGCCGCCCCCGCCGTCCCGGTCGCCGGAGGTGTCCGATGAAGAACCGCTCCTGGGCCTTCCTGGCCGGCGGCCTGCTGGTCGCCCTGCTGCTCGCCGGCGTGGTGAGCAACTACGCCTCCTCCCACCCGGATGGGCTGGACTCGTCCCTGCTCAAGGGCTGCACCGTCGACGCCGACGACAACATCGTCGGGGGCAGCTGCCCGGCCCAGCAGGCCCGTGACCACGAGTTGGCCGACAGCCCGCTCGCCGACTACGGCGTACGGGGCGTGCGGAACAGCTTCGTCTCCACCGGCCTCTCCGGGGTGCTCGGGGTACTGGTCACCTTCGCGATCGGGGCCGGCGGGTTCTGGCTGCTGCGCCGTCGAGGCGGCACACCGACCGGCGCTGACGCGGCGACGCCCACCGAGGGTGACCCCGCGACGTCCGGCGACATCCGGCGTCGCGCCGACGCGGCCAGCTGAGCAGGGGTACGCGGATGGGGGCCGGTCACGGGCACGTGCTGTACCGCGAGTCGGACTCGCCGGTGCACCGGCTCCCGCCCGAGGTCAAGATCGTGGCGATGGTGGTCTTCACCCTCGCCGTGGTGGCCACCCCACGCGAGGCGTTCTGGGCCTTCGGCGCGTACGCCGTGCTGGTGGCGGCGGTGGCGGCGCTGGCCCGGGTGGGCCCACGGTGGTTGCTCAGCCGAGCGTTGATCGAGCTGCCGTTCGTGCTGTTCGCTGTCGCCCTGCCGTTCCTCGGCAGCGGCGACCGGGTCGAGGTGCTCGGCCTGCGGCTGTCCGAGGACGGGCTGCACGGCGCGTGGAACATCCTGGCCAAGGGCACGCTGGGGGTGCTCGCCTCGCTGCTGCTGGCCGCGACCACCACCACCCGGGACCTGATCGTGGGGCTGGACCGGTTGCACTGCCCGCAGGTGCTCACCCAGATCGCCACGTTCATGCTGCGCTACCTCGACGTGCTGGTCGGTGAGGCGCGGCGGATGCGGGTGGCCCGGATCTCGCGGGGCGACGACCCGCGCTTCCTGTGGCAGCTGCGCGGCTTCGCGGCCGGGATCGGGGCGTTGTTCCTGCGTGCCTTCGAGCGTGGCGAGCGGGTCTATCTGGCGATGCTGTCCCGGGGCTACACCGGGCGGATGCCTGCCGTGTGGCAGGGCGAGGGTGCGGCGAGCGCCGGTCATTGGCTGGTCGCGGCGACCGTTCCGGTGTTGGCGGCCTCCATCGCCGCCACCGCCGTCGTGCTGTCATGATCGGTGTCGTGCAGACCGCTGTCTCGCTGGACGTTCGGGGTGTTCGTTACGCGTACCCGGACGGGCACGTCGCCCTTCAGGGGGTCGACCTGACCGTGCCGCGGGGCGACCGGGTGGCGCTGCTCGGGCCCAACGGCGCCGGCAAGACCACGCTGGTGCTGCACCTCAACGGCATCCTCACCCCGACCGAGGGCAGTGTGAGCGTCGGCGGGCTGACGGTCACCCCGGATCGGACCACCCTGGCCGAGGTGCGCCGCCGGGTGGGCATCGTCTTCCAGGACCCGGACGACCAGTTGTTCCTGCCCACGGTTGCGGAGGACGTGGCGTTCGGGCCGGCGAACCTGGGTCTGCGCGGGGCCGAGCTGGCCGCCCGGGTGGACGAGGCGCTCGCCGCTGTGGGGATGAGCGAGCATCGGGAACGGGCCCCGCAGCACCTGTCGTTCGGGCAGCGTCGCCGGGTGGCGGTGGCCACGGTGCTCGCCATGCACCCGGAGATCCTGGTGCTCGACGAGCCGTCGTCGAACCTGGACCCGGCGGCCCGTCGGGAGCTCGCCGAGATCCTGCGCGACCTGCCGGTGACCCTGCTGATGGTCACGCACGACCTGCCGTACGCGGCGGAGCTGTGCGAGCGCTCGGTGATCCTGGACGACGGCCGGATCGTCGCCGACGCCCCCACCAACACCCTGCTCAACGACGCTCCCCTGCTGGCAAGGCACCGCCTGGAACTCCCCCGAGGCTTCACCCCGCAGTCCTAAACCAACTCCCAGCGGCCGCCCCCCGCCCCCCGCCCCCCGCCCGCGCCCTCGCCCGCGCCCCCCACCCCCGCCCCGCCGATCTTGCACTTTCTGTC